>NZ_JAVKPK010000109.1:0-6855 GCF_031461075.1 Methanosarcina baikalica
TTTCAATATTAATTAGTGGATACTGTCAAACTTAGGTAATAATATGTATGCTTCTGTCAAATTTGGGTTACAAAGAAGGTTCCCTTTTGGGTTTCCAAGACTGATGCAAAGAAGGCTACAATTCCGGTCTTGAAGACTGCCTTAAACCTGGACAAGAAGAAGTTCTTACGAAGATTGCTGACTCAAAATCAACGATGTATGAACCCAAAACACAAAAGAGGCTACACAGAAAGCTTTAAAAATGGATACTTTAACAGCTACCACGACGCGAGATTTAAATGCTTAGAAAAATGATAGATTATACAACTATTGTCTATCAATTTCGACAGGGCAATGTGCCGATTTTCTGTAAAATCACAAATATCAAGACATATTGAATAGAATATTCGATGTCAGAAGCTTTATTTTATCCATAGTGTACAAAAATTTAACTTCAGATTTACAGAAAATCGGCACACTGGCTGTTACCTCATTCTTTGAAGCGGGAGCATACGAAAAATTATGTATTTAACTTATGAATCAGCTATCATTAAACTAAATTTCTACATTCTAATTAAGCGTTGAGCTTTTTTAAAAGCCAGGCCATGTTCTGCCCCAGAACTTGCATTGTCCGGATGCCTTCTTCGTCTTTTTCAACGTCTCCCTCGTCAAGGCCTATCCCCATATTCCAGTAATTTGACCCCGGAATTATCATCTGGGAAATTGTGAAAAAATGGTTGATAGAGTCAAAGACATGAACTGAGCCTGCCCTTCTTACTGCAACAACGGCTGCTCCTGCCTTTCGTCTGAAAAGTTCGCCGTTGGCTTTGGAAACAAAACCTGCTCTATCTATCAAAGCTTTGAGCTCAGGGGTCAGGTCTGCAAAATAGGTCGGAGAGGCAAGAATAATACCGTCGGCTTCAAGCATCTTTTCTATGCAGTTGTTTACGATATCCTTATCCATAACACATTTCTTGTCTTTGTTTTCAAAACATTTCCCGCAGGCAATGCAGCCGTGGATACTCTTTCCCCCGACATGCACGGTTTCTGTTTCAATTCCTTCCCTTTCAAGCTCGGCAAGGACATGCCTGATCAGGATTTCTGTGTTTCCGTCCTTTCTAGGGCTTCCGTTAAATGCAACAACTTTCATTTATCCATCTCCTTCAGTTGTCTATCTTTATTTATCCTTTTTCTTATTATTTCTCTTTCAGACCTTTTCCTATTTTCCAGGCGGCTCCGGCATAGTCTCCCACTGTCCAGTAGCTGTTGTCAGGCATAGTAAGGATCAGGGTTTTCATTTTCTTAATATCGGGCTTCCCTTGAGTAAGATACTGCTCTTCGGAATAAGCGGCAATAATTTCTCCCACAAAAAAGTAGTGTGTTGGAAACTCTAAGGTTTCGACCAGCCGGCACTCGAGGTTCACAGTACACTCTTTGATCATGGGCGCTGTTTCTAACTCTCCGTAAAATATTTCAAACAAATCTGATTTGTCAATCTTTTCCCCGGAGACAAGCCCGCAGTAATCGGTTTCTCTAACCATATCCTTACCGGGGAAATTGACGCTGAAGCACCCATTTTTCTTTATACCCTCTGGCGTGTAATGGGATTTGTGTACTCCCACTCCAATCATCGGAGGGTTTGCATTCACACGGCTGACCCAGCCCAGGGCCATGAAATTGGCTTTTCCTTTAACTTTTGCCCCGAGAAGGGTTACCGGCATAGGACAGACGAATACATTGTTATTGATCTTGATTTTCTCTGCCATCATGGTACTTTTCCCCAGCCTATTTATGCATTTATATATTACATCGAGTTTGATGGCGCGTTTTCAAAAAAAATGTATGGAAGTATAATTTGAAGAATGAAATCGATAAATTACAACTTTTTAATCACAATTTTTTGTATACATTAATTTCAGTTTTTTTTTCAAGATATTCTGAAAGCAAAGGAAATATCTCTCTAAAATGATTGGAGTTTAAGTGTTTATCCAGGCTGCTTTCATCCTTCCACTCTTCTAGCATAGTCAGAATTCCTGAATTCTCTAATTCCTGGTATAGCCCATATTCTATGCATCCCTCTTCTTTTAATGATTCTCCAACAAGGTTTTTACATAAACCTATGAATTCTTGAATTTTTTCAGGTTTGACATTGTTTTTTGCAACAACTCTTATCGTCAATAAATCACCAGCTTCTTATAAAACCAATTTTTCCTAAAATTCCCGGACTTCTATTAGCTTTTCTCTGCCAGGGATGTGTTGTGGGAAGGCTTTTTTGCATTTCCCGCATTCAAAACCTGAAAGCACGGCTCTGTCCCTCAAGCAGGCTATCATAGATAAATTTTGGTTCTCTTAAGACTCCATTTGCGGATTCAAATCTTTGGGATCTTCTATTTTGATATTCTTTTTCTGAAGCAGTACAGAGTTTCGATTTTGCCGGTTTTACAGCTTCATTTTTTCTTCTGACCGTACCTGTTGTGGTAAACTTTCTCTTCCCTGTACCGGTCCTGAGGTCCGGGGGTTTGGGCAGGATAGCCTATGGGTACAAAAGCCAGAGGAATTACATGTTCAGGCAGCCCAAAAGCTTTCCTAAAACCTTCAATCCGATCCTTTATTGGATAGATTCCTGTCCAGACTGCTCCAACCCCGACAGCATGAGCTGCAAGCAGGAGATTCTGGGTTGCTGCCGAACAGTCCTGCACCCAGTATCCGGGAACTTTTTCCTGAGTCGTGTCTCCGCAGATAAGGATTGCAAGGGATGCTTCCCTGCACATGCCAGCATAAGGGCTGAATGTAGGAATTTCTTCGAGGAGCTTTCTGTCATCAATAACAATGAAGACCCAGGGCTGGGAATTGACAGCAGAAGGAGCGCTCATTGCAGCCCGGAGCAGTTCAGTAACAAGCTCCTGGGAAACTGGTCGGTCTGTGTATTTTCTAATGCTTCTTCGAGTGTGAATTGCTTCAAGCGTATCCATATCGATGTTTCCTATCCATTCTGAAAAGATTTGAGTGAGAAAACGCATCTCGAATTCTCCTCATCCTGATCGTCTTTTACTTAAACAGGTTCATACCTGTATTTTTCGCTTTTTCCATAAGTTCGGTATTGGCCTTGACTTCTCCGGGGGCGTGGTATCCGACTGCCACCAGGGTATCCTTTACTTCCATTCGCATAAAGTTGGAAATCTGCCCTCCGAACTCCTCATAAACACCTTTGAAGGCCATGGGTTCAGGTGCTCCCTGGGCTCCTATAATTACGGCTTTTTTCCCGGCAGAGAGGCGGGGAGAGAAGTCAGCGTTGATAAGGGAGTAGCAGCGGTCAAGGAAGAGCCGCATCTGGCCTGTGAACTGACCAAAGTAAATCGGAGAACCGAAGATAACTCCATCTGCTGATGCAAGTTCATCGAATACTTCCACAAGGTCGTCTTCAAGCTTGCATTCTTCGTGGTTCTTGCAGTAATCGCAGCCCTGGCAGCCTTTGTAGTTCATCTCATTGAGGATGAAGGTTCGGGTCTCAGCACCTGCTTCTGCTGCGCCTGTGAGAACCTGCTGGACAAGGACGTTTGTGTTTCCATTCTTTCGGGGACTTCCAACAATACCTATGACTTTCATTTTATTCTTACCTCTTGTTCTTTAAACTGAATCTATCCTGAATTTATTTTTGAATTTATATCGGTTTTTCCTTTTTAAATATCTGTATTTATTGATCTGTAATTTGCAGCAACTATACTTATATACTATACATACAATCCGGATACTAACTAACAAAATGGATACTATGTGAGCATATGGTAAGTGAGATACAAAACAGTAAACATTACCAGTGTCCTGTGGAAGCAACCCTTGAGGTAATCGGAGGCAAATGGAAGCCTATTATCCTCTGGCAGTTAAGAACGGAAAAGCTGCGTTTTTCAGGGCTCCAGCAAAGCATGCAGGGTATTTCTCCTAAAATGCTTACGAAACAGCTGAGGGAACTTGAAGAAGACGGGCTAATTCTCAGGCAGGTTTATCCTGAAATCCCACCTAAAGTTGAGTATTCTCTGACCGATTTTGGAAAAACGATGCTTCCTGTTCTGGACGCTCTCTGCAAATGGGGAAACGAATATCTTGGCAGAGAATGTGCCCTGGGTAAAAAATAATTGTTCGGCAGAAAATGGATTCAGGATAAACAGTGATTATTCAACTGGCTGTCTTTCTCTCTTTGAGAAATTTGTTTCCGGTTAATTTCAGAAAGGTTCTAAAATAACAAACATTCACGCAATAAGTAAAAATAATTCCTATTCCTGTATGTGGGTGTCAGTACTGGATTCTGTTTTTACTTGATTCAGAGATATAACGAATTTAGAATATATTTGGCAATAGAAGAACTTAAAATATATTCAACAATATTTTCAAAACATTTAAAGTTTTGAAAGTTCAATTCATAAATTGTTGACAGGTCGGAAAGTCACTGAGAACTTTCGGGAATCGAAGAGATCAGGGTTAAGCTTATGATGCAGAAGAACGGCTACATGAGGTATTTTACAAAACAAAGTTGCTACCCTAATCAGGCAGAAGCCATGGAGAAAATTCACTCGGCTCTCCTGCAGGAGAAAATCGTGCTTTTTGAGGGGGCATGCGGGACAGGCAAGACTCTGAGTGCACTTGCTCCTGCATTGAGTGTGGGGAAAAAACTTAATAAAATCGTTGTTATAGTCACGAATGTCCACCAGCAGATGGTTCAGTTTATAAACGAAGCAAGAGAAATCTCCCAGGGTAACAGCATAAAAACAATCGTTTTTAAGGGCAAGACCTCTATGTGCCCCGAAAACCTCGATTATGAGGAATGCAAGCTGAAAGGGGAAAACACCTATGATCTCCTGGACTTTGAGAGGGAAGTTTCTTCAAAGGAAAAAGAGCTTAAGGACGCCTACGAAAAATACAAAAGGACAAAAGACCCTACCCTTTACGCTTTGAGGAACGAGCTTGAAAAAGAACTCGAAGAAGCAAGGAAAAAAGCTCAGTCCCTGAGGAGCCGTTCCTGCCCAAAGCTTTATGAGGTACTTAAGTTTGAAGGAAATGAGTTTTCCTCCTGGCTCTTTTCCGATGTAAGGAGCCCTGAAGAAGTAATGGAATATGCAGAAGACCGGGATATGTGCGGGTATGAACTGCTTAAAAAAGAACTCAAAAATACCGAACTTCTGATCTGTAATTTCCATCATGTGCTCAGTGCCGAAATCTTCATGACTCTGCTTAAATGGCTTGAACGCGGCCCGGAAGACATTATTCTCATCTTTGACGAGGCCCATAATATCGAGGCGTCGGCCCGCTCACATTCTTCCATAATGCTCTCTGAACTTACCATTGAAAAAGCCCTTTCTGAAATCGGGGAAGTCCCTGATTCCGACAGCTCTCTTGTATTCGGGTCGGGAGCTGGCTCAGGAAACGGCATTCCTCTTGATCAGGATTATGCGGTCAGGCTGTATGCGAAGAGGCTGTTTTCCTGCCTGCTGACAGCTCTCAGGGACTCATATGACTCGAAGTTAAAGTTCGGGGAAAGGAACAGGCTTGGAAAAAACTGGCAGGACATTCAGATAAGCGACCCTTATGAGCGCCTTGACATCCTGAAAGCTCGCTTTTTGCGGGACGCAAAAAAAGAAGGATTTGCGGATGAAGAAAAGGTTCTGACCCAGCTGCGGGAAATTGGCGAGTTCGGGGGCAGGCTAGAAGAGATTTATGCGGAAAACTACAAAAAAGGGCTTCTCTCAGTCCCGAAACGTTCCCAGATCCGGTATGTTGCTGATTTTCTATCCTCTTACCTTGTACTTTCTGACAGGCAGAATTATTATCCGATTCTGAACGTGCGCAGGGACTTTAAAAGCGATAGGGTCGCCGGCAGGATTGAGCTTTTTACATGCATCCCTAAAAACGTGACCCAGCCTTTGCTTGATTCCGTTTATACTGCAGTGCTTATGTCGGCTACACTTCGGCCTTTCGAGATGGTCAAATCCACACTTGGCATCTCAAGGGAAGTGGAAGAAATCATCTATGGAACTACATTTCCCCAGGAAAGAAGGCTTACTCTTGCGGTTTCGATTCCCCCACTTTTTGCAAAAAATCGGGACAGCTCCGAGACTCTTGAGAGTTTGAAAGAAACTCTGCTTGCGGCTGCTCTTGCATCAGCGGGCAATGTGATTATTTACTTCCAGAGCTATGCTGAAGCGCTCCGCTATACCAAACTCCTTGAGCCTGAACTTTCCATCCCCATTTTCCTTGATGAAGTGGGGGTTTCAGCCCAGGAAATCCGGGAGGAATTTTTCAAAATCGGAGAGCTGGGAGAAAAAGCCGTACTTATAACCTATCTCTGGGGAACCTTGAGTGAAGGCGTTGATTTCAGAGATGGTCGAGGCAGGACAGTGATTGTAGTGGGAGTCGGATACCCGGCTCTAAACGACAGAATCAAAGCAGTCGAGTCTGCATATGATACGGTTTTCGGTTGTGGGGATGGCTGGGAGTTCGCAGTCCAGGTGCCGACAATCAGGAAGGTCAGGCAGGCAATGGGAAGGGTAGTACGTTCTCCGGAGGACTTTGGAGTAAGGATTCTCCTTGATTCTCGCTACCAGGGTTCCCAGATGCGTAAACTCGGTAAATTTTCGGTATTTGACTATTTCCCACCTGAAGAAAAGAGAGAATTTATTGATGTGGCACCAAGGGATGTGGGAAGTCTCGTGGAAGAGTTTTTTGCGCACATCACGCCGAATAACCCCGAAAAAAAGGAGCCGGAATCTCCGGCTTCAAGTCGGCTGGAGTTCGGGAGCCTTGCAGAAAAACTTTGAAAGCAGGTTGTTCCCTCACTCAGTTTTTAAATTTGTTTTTTTGAAGACTCCTTCATTTTCTTTTTTC
>NZ_JAVKPK010000011.1:0-65362 GCF_031461075.1 Methanosarcina baikalica
ATAAAGAAAACTATGAGAATTGGTTAAAAAAGATGAACCTTTTTATAATAATAGACTGTTTTCATAATTATTAATTTGCATAAATGACTTTTAGAGGTTCATAACTTGGTGACCAAGAAACAGAAGGCAGCAAAACGCGATAAGAAAGATAAGGAAACGAACGACAAAATAAAACAACCAGTTGAGGAAGTTAAGGAAGTGGACGACAAAGTAAAACAACAAGATAAAAAAAGGAAAGGAAAATAAAGAAAGGACATTTAAATCAGGTTTCTGTTCTCCTTTCTAAGCTGCTGCCTGAGGCACAGGAAGTAAAAAGTCCTGTTAGAGATTCTGGTAATTATTCTGTATGATACATAGGTTGAATAAAACCTCTGTATTTTCACCATTTTCACCCTGATTTTTAGGTAAAATTGCGGCTAAAACTGCCAAAATGAATAAGTTTTACCAGAAAACCTATGCATGTACTATAGAGCCAATTTACAGAAATTTCGATACACTGCCTACTTATTTCAGTAAATCCCTTTCATAATTTTTTCAACAGAGTCATAAAAAGTTTCAAATCAAAGTTTAGCTGATGTACTTCTATGCAAGCAATGGGGGATATGTTTGCACCAGCATTATAATGTAATTTTTCTCTAGTTTTAGAGAAGTTCCCACTTCCTCAAAACAAGCTGTGGGGTATTCTGATGAAATAAAGTGTAAGCAAAAATTAAAATTACTTATAGAATTTTAAGCAAAGAGATAGGAGAGGTAAATATTCTGGAAATTCCAAAATTTAAAAGATTGCCAAGGCATATAGCCATAATACCAGACGGTAACAGAAGATGGGCTCTGGCTAGAGGCTTAGAAAAACATGACGGATATAAAAATGGAATAATTCCAGGCTTAGAAGTATATGACATATGCATGAAAATTGGAATAGACGAAGTTACCTTTTTTGGATTTACTCAAGATAACACAAAAAGGCCTAAAGTTCAAAAAAAAGCGTTTGCGGACGCTTGTATAAAATCAGTTCAAGAGATTGCTAAACGGGATGCCGAGATACTTGTAGTAGGGAATACTAATTCGGATCTGTTTCCGAAAGAGTTACTAGCGTATACAAAGAAAACTAAAGTTGGACAAGGTAAAATAAAGATAAATTTTTTGATAAATTATGGCTGGTATTGGGACTTAACGTATGCATTTGATAACTCAGATAAAGAAAAAATGGTAGAAAACATTGCATCGGCAGATATTTCAAGAATAGATTTACTCATTCGCTGGGGAGGAAGACGTAGACTCAGTGGAATGCTTCCAATTCAAACGGTATACTCTGACATATATGTAGTTGATGAGATGTGGCCAGATTTTAAGCCAGAACACATGTATAGTGCATTAGATTTTTATCAAGATCAAGATATTACATTAGGTGGGTAAAAACATGATAACAGGTGGTTCTGTTGCAAAAAATCTTAATATTGAAGCAAAATTTTAGTTTCACACCAAAGAATGTAAAAAAGCAGAATGTTTCTCAGATAACATCCAGATTTAGGCAGGTATTCCAAATAACTTATTTATAAAGTTGACTTCATCAAGAACACATCGATTTAAAGTATCAACCTGTCCTTTTTTTAACAGATTCATTATTTCAATTCCTTTTAAAGTTTTAATAGCTGTATAAAATGACTGAAAGCCTAACATTGGACGCACTATTCGTTTTATAGATCTATGATCTTGTTCTATAATGTTATTCAAATACTTAATTTGCCGAAGGATTACGTTTTTAGGTAATATTCTATCGTTTTTAAGTTCTTGTATGTCAGGTGGATAAACTGGATTCTTATCAATTGTTATTACTCTTGGCATTTGTTTGTTCTTTGACCCCAAAGATTTCTTAAGAAATCTCTTTGCAGCTTTTCTATTTCCTACATTCGGCAGGTCGACAATTAATTTTCAATATTTTTGCTGATGGCGATTTTGAAATGATGCTCCATAATTGTGTGCAGTTGTTAGGTTTACATATGACCAATTATTAATTTCTCATACAAAACTTCAATGAAAAAATGATTCAGTACTTATATATGTCGTGGGAGTTGAGCCACACGTTAACCAACTTTAAACCCAATATATAGTTAGCTAATATTCAAAAACGATATCGGAAAAAATATTCTAATTTTTAATGTCGACCTGCCGAAAGCAGGCTTTAAGAAAATCGTTGAAAAAACTCTTTGAGAACTTTTTATTTCGAAGTCAAACTACTCTAAATTCTGATAAGAATTCTTCTGGAAAACCTTAATCTAAAAAAAGGATATACTATATAGGGAGAGATTTAAGACTTAATAAAAATAATCAAACGAAAATTAAAGTAACCGGATTCTATGCCTATGGGGAGAAGGCCGAGGAATTACGAGGAAAAGCTGATAACTCCGGAACGGGCAGCTGAGCTTATGGAAGAGGGATGGAGGCGAGCAGACCTGCATGTGCATACAACCTGTTCCTTTGATGTGCTTCCTGTGAGAGACCTGCATCCGGAGAGCCTTTATGAGAAGGCCCTTAAGATAGGAATGGATTACATCACGTTTACTGACCACGATACCATCGAGGCGTACGAAATTCTCGGGTGGGACCGTGAAAAGCTCGTTCCGGGGGTTGAAATGAATGTGTATGACCCGGAATTTGCAGGACACAAGCTGCATATTAACGTTTTCGAGCTTGATAAGGAGGAGTTCTTTGAACTCAGGGAAATTGCGGAAATAGAACATGACCTTAAAAGCTTTATCAAATACCTCAGGCGACATAAACTTCCTTTTATTTACAATCATCCTTTCTGGTTCGAGTTCCATCACGAACCGAATCCGTCTGCAGTACCCAGGCTGGCAAAACTCTTCCCTGTACTGGAATATAATATGAATGAACTCAAACAGAAAAACGAACTTACAATTGCCCTTGCAGAGAGATTTGGAAAAGGTATTGCTGCGACAACAGATACCCATTCAGGAAGACTCGGGAAGGTATACACCCTTGCAAAAGGAGAGGATTTCAAAGAGTTTTTCAGGAATATCGAAAAGGGGAAAAATTACATAGTCCCCGAAGACCTTACAAGGGAACTCCTGATCGATGAAATGAACACCTGGATAGATCTGATTTTTGAAAAAAGCCAGAAAAACAGAGACATAAAAGGTTACCTTACGGGAATAAAATCCCTGGATGCTATGGTCAGGATTTCCAGAAGTGCTCTATTAAACTGTTTCCCGGGACTCAACAGGACAACCATGAGCCTGCTTTATATGATCTCAAATACAGGGCTTCCGGCTTCTTTCTACCTACATTCGGAAAAAATCATTGTGAAAGAAATTGAAAAACAAATCGAAATGGAAAAACAAAAATAAAGACAAATTTTTCCGGTTTATTACCCTACTTTGACAGGAGCATACATTTTGTAATGTACAAATGAGCTTCATGCTTCTGTTTTCTTCATACAATTAAATTTTATATCATTTGTTTATTGATTTTTGATATTTGAAATTTTACTAAACTGTGATGTGTCAATACAACATGTTTTTTGTATGAAAATACTATAATAATTAGTAAAATCTGTCAAAGTAGGGTTATTAACTTCATTCAAATTCGGCACCGTAAAAGCCAGGTTTTCCTCAATCTGTTTTTGGATAAATTTGAAAAAAAACAAAAGGTTTATATTATGAAATTGTTTATGTCCCATAACATAAAAAATTGATTTTTAGTATTATTTTTAATTATTTTTATTCTTAATGGTATTAAAATATCTAAATAAAAACCAGAAAAAGAATACATTAAGTTTACGATTAGATTTTTATTTAAATTTCCATGCACATTTCCATTCACCCCCTCCATTGTTGAAGAGAAGAACAGGATAAAACGTTGATGATATTTTTACAATCTAGGAAAAGATCTTAAAACGGGGAAGGCAGCAGGATGAAACAGATAAAACATTTCATAGGATTGGAATTAAAAGCGGGATTGAAGCGACGAATGGCCCTTACAATGCTCATTTTCACCCTTTTTGCAACCCTGCTTCCGGTAGGAACGGCAGTGCCGGAAGATTCTGAAAATAGCCTTACAATCTCAAAAGACGGACTTTTTGACGGGATTATCACATATTTAAAAAACCTATATCCGGGAGAAGAGAGAGAACTGCAGACTTCAGAAACAATCTCTAAAGCAGCAATCGAAGATGTGCAGCAATCAGCAGATTCTGGAAGAGCAGTCCTGAAAATCGCAACCCCAAGCGTTGTAAAATCTGCATCCCTCATAGGGGATTCAAATCTTGGGATTTTTGCCCATCTCTCAAACCCACCCCTCATGAAAATGGACTCGGAGGGACGTCTGGTAGGGCAGCTTGCGGAAAGTTATAATGTTTCGGAAAATAACACGTGCTGGACCTTTTACCTCAAAGACGACCTCTACTGGAGCGACGGAGAGAAGGTGACCCCAGAAGACGTTGAGTTCTCAATCCGTTACTACGGAAAAAAAACGCCCTGGGCCGGCTGGATCAATGAAACCCTGGAAAGTTCAACGGTTTCAGAGGCCGACAATTCCGTGACCTTTAAATTTAACAAGCCTTACACCCGAGTCAATATAGAATTTGTGACATACAACATCCTGCCTGCACATATATGGAAAACAATCGAAAATCCCATAGAATACCTAAGTAACGGCCCTTATGTAGGCTGCGGACCCTACTATCTCAAAATGATAGACCTCAATGCCGGAAAACTCATTTTCGAGAAAAACCCTTACTGGAAAGGAAAGGTGTCAGAATTTGAGAATGTAGAGGTACATTTATACTCAAATGTGGACGTTGCCACCCTGGCTCTTAAAAACGGGGACGTTGACACATACTATAAATACGCAGGCTCATACCCTTATTCCGGTATTGAGCAACTAGAAAAAACTGGAGATTTTGACTTTCTGGAAAAGACAGACATCGGACTTGTTTTCCTGTCCCCTAATTTGAAGAAAGCCCCGTTTTCTGACCCGGAATTCAGGGAGGCTCTGACTTATGCCATAAATTACGAAGAAATTGCCAGGCTCGAGACCCTGGGATACGGAGAAGTTCCGAATCGCGGTTTTGTGTCTCAGGCCATGGAAAATTTCAAGGAAACAGAAAAACTTGAGTACAGCCCCGAAAAAGCCATAGAAACCCTGGAGAAAGCCGGATATTCAGACAGCAACGGGAACGGGGTACTGGAAGGAAAAGACCGAAAAGACATCAAGCTCGAGATTCTTATCCGGTCTGAGTACGCCCGCACAGGAGAGCTTCTTAAGGAATATTTTGAGCGGATTGGTCTTTCCGCAGACCTCAAAACTGTGGATGCAGATACCTGGGTTACTCTTAAAGACAGTTATGATTATGACCTCACAGTAACCCGCTCCACCCCCTGGGGTATGCTTATGCACGCAGGTTGGGGAAGCGGCTATTTTGATTCCAGACGGACAGGCCAGGGAGTGATGCATAATGTGGAAGACCCCGTGTTCCTGCAACTGTGCGATGACATCCTTGCAACCACGGAACCTGCAGAACTTCAGGATTACGCATACGAACTGCAGGACTACTATGCAGAAAACCTGCCTGCAATTCCCCTTTACTGGAGCAATTCAGTTACCCCGTTTAACAGGCACTTCGAAGGCTGGTACGCTGATCCTCTTTACGGGATATATAACGTGGACACTTTTGTAAACATAAGGGAAGTACAGGCGTAAAATATAGTTACTGAAAAGAAAATCCGATAGCATAAGAAGGCAGGAAAAATAAGAGCGATGTTAGAGATAGCAAGAAAAGTAACCAGGCATTTTGCCTCATTCATGCTCATAACCGCCATAAACTTTACCCTCCCAAGACTCATGCCTGGGGATCCGGTAAAAAACCTCATCGGGGAAGATGCTTATGTTTCAGAAAAAGTGACGGAAGAGCTGAGAGCAGAACTCGGGCTTAACATGTCCCTCTTCGAGCAGTTCACGTCCTACCTTTCGAGCCTCCTGCACCTGGACCTGGGGTATTCTTATCACCTCCACGCCCCTGTAGCAGAAGTCCTTCTTAATAAGATGGGATGGACCCTGCTGTTTGTGGGGATATCAGTGGTTATCGGGTCCTTTCTGGGAGTTTTTCTTGGAGCCCTTGCCGGATGGAAACCGGAAAGAAAAGCGAGCCGCTTCACAAGTTTCGCTTTTGTTGTTATCTCCTGTATCCCACCTTACTTTCTTGCTCTTCTTACCCTCTATATCTTTGCTTTCAAACTGGGGTTCTTCCCCTCCAAAGGCTTTTATGATACCCCTGAAATAGGAAGTGTGCTGTATCACCTCTTTTTGCCTACCTGTGTGATGGCTGTCTTTTCAACATCCAGAAACTTTCTGGTCATGCGCGGAAGCGTAATTCAAGAAAAGGAGCAACTTTACGCGTTGTATGCCAGAGCAAAGGGCCTGCATGATACCGGCATACTTTTCAGACATATCATAAAAAATGCATCTCTCCCGATTATTACCCTGCTTGCCCTGGATTTCGGGTTTCTCTTCAGTGGGGCACTGTTCATAGAAATAGTATTTTCCTTAAACGGTATGGGACTCCTGATCTACGATGCAATAATGGGAAAAGATTATCCTCTGCTTCAGGGAGCATTTCTGGTAATTGCCTTTACTGCCCTGCTTACGAATATGTTTGCTGACCTGCTCTATGCCTTAATTGACCCCAGGGCAAGGATACCTGCATGAGCCAACCTGCCTGTATTGAAGGTTCCTGCATGAAAGAAGCTTGCGTTGAAGGGGATTCTGAAAATAGACAGGAAAAGCCCGGTTTCAAAGGGCCTGGTGAAGTTTCATTCCGGAGTTTCCGAAAACATGAGAGCTCTCTGACACTATTTAATTGGATAGGTATTCTTCTCTTTACCTTTTTCCTGTTTATGGCATTATTTCCTTTTCTTCTTGCCCCCTATGCCCCAAACGAACGTTTCATGCCCTATGAAGCCCCTTCGGGAAGACACCTCTTGGGGACAAACGACATCGGAAATGACATCCTTTCAGAACTTGTATTCGGGGCAAGGATCTCAATAACAATAGGTTTTGTGGCAGCCCTTATCTCAACTCTTATTGGGACTGTGTTGGGACTCTGTGCAGGCTATTTCAGGGGACCCATTGAAGAACTGTTAATGGGTTTTACTGATGTTGTCCTTCTCATCCCGAAAATCCCCCTTATTATAGTCCTGGGAGCATTCTTGCGGCCGAACATCTGGATCCTGATCTCTGTTCTAGGTCTTCTGTCCTGGGAATCCACCGCCAGAGTCACCCGCTCAAAAGCCCTGCAGCTGAGGGAAGCAGGCTACGTCAAAAGCGCCCAATGCATGGGTTTTCCCTCCTATCACATCATGATCTCGGACATATTCCCAAACATTATCCATGTCCTTTTTCCTAAGTTCATGCTGGCAATAGCTTCGGCAATGATTTCCGAGGCTTCACTCTCCTTCCTGGGACTTGGAGACATAAACATGAAAAGTTGGGGAATCATGCTTTCTTTTGCTTTTTTTCGAGGTGGTTTTATTAGGGACATGTGGTGGTGGTACTTACCGCCCGGAGTCTGCATCACGCTCTGTGTGCTATCTATCGCACTTGTAGGGTTCGGGCTTGAAGCAAAGGAAAAAGAATGCTCAGAAGAAGGTGCAAATACATTATGAAATCCCATTCCAGTAGCACATTGCTTGAAGTAAGAAACCTCAAGGTCTCTTTTCAGGGGATAGAAACCGTAACCGTACTTTCAGGTATTTCCTTTTCGATTAGAGAAAGCGAAACTCTGGCCCTTGTAGGAGAGACAGGCTGCGGGAAATCCGTAGTTGCACATGCAATTATGCACCTTCTTCCTCCTGAGTCAAAAGTGAAAGGGGATATAGAATTAAGGGGAAAAAACCTGCTTGGACTGAACGAAAAAGAAATGGCAAAAATAAGAGGAAAAGAAATTGCTATTATTTTTCAGAACCCTTCCCTGGCCCTTAATCCTGTATATTCCATAGGGCACCAACTTGCAGAACCCCTGCGTGTACACCGGAAAGAAAAGAAAAAGTCAGCTCTTTCCAGAGTTGCAATAGCCCTGAAACACATGGGCTTTGAAAACTTTTCTGAGTGCATTGACTATTACCCCTCATGGTGTTCAGGAGGGATGAACCAGCGCTTTTTGATTGCAGCTTCAACCATACTTGATCCTTCCCTTCTGATAGCAGATGAGCCCAGCAAAGGGCTTGACAGAAAATGCGTAGACGAACTGGAAGCTGAGCTTAAGAAGCTGAAATTGGAAAGGAAGACTGCTCTGCTTCTCATAAGCCATGACCTTGGCTTTGTACAGAGGCTTGCAGACAGGATTGCCGTGATGTATGCAGGAGAGATTGTTGAATTTGCGAACCCGTCAAGCGTTTTTGAGAAACCCTTACACCCTTACACAAGAGGTCTTCTGAACAGCCTGCCTGAAAAGGGCTTTATTCCCATACCCGGCATTTCCTCGCCTCTCAGCGACCTTTCTTCGGGCTGCAGGTTCCACCCAAGATGTCCACTCCGAGAAAAACGCTGTATAGAGGCCCATCCCGAGCTTAAAGAAATTGATGGAAGAACTGTGAGGTGTTTTCTATATCCCTGAAAGCAGACAGCCTCTCAAAAATATACGGGACAGGTATAATAGGCAGGAGGAGATGCATTTTCCGGAAAGTTTCGTTCGAAGTTAGACCTGGTGAGACTTTCGGGCTGATGGGTCCTTCCGGAGAAGGGAAAAGCACTCTGGGAAGAGTTATTGCCGGGCTTGAGAAGCCCACAGAAGGCACTGTTTATTATAACGGTTCTCCACTTTCCGAAATGAAAAAAATCGGACATGCAGCCTTTCGCCGCAAAGTCCAGATAATGTTTCAAGACCCTACTGATGCTTTTAATCCCAGGAAAAAAATAGGGAGATCAGTTTCCGAGGTCCTTACACTCCTCAAGACTCCAGATACAGAACATGTCTTGAAGACAAAAGAGATGCTTATGACCATAGGCCTTTCAGAGGAAGTACTTTCCCGCTACCCTTCACAGCTTTCAGGAGGCCAACTCCAGCGCCTTGCCCTCGGCCGGATCCTACTGCTCGAACCTGAATACATCGTGCTTGACGAACCAACCTCTGCCCTTGACGTCTCGGTTCAGGCCCAGACCCTCCACATGCTTAAAAAGGTGCAGACCGAGAAGAATATAGGCTACCTCCTCATCTCCCATGATGAGGCTGTTATTCGTTTTATGTCCGGAAGTTGCGGATCGCTTGAAAATGGGCAGCTGAAAATAATTGATTAAATGCCTTTCAAAACCTTAATTTTTCATAAATGACAAATTTCCTTACAAGCTTCTACAAAAGTTCTGGAAACGGCAACTTCAAAAGAGCTCCAGAATAGCTTCCGGACTTTCAAGCACAGTTATTCCCTGCAATTGTTTTACAATCTCAACATTGCGCATATCCACATCCCTTACAAGCACCTCTACAGGCCCACCTTTAATGGCATTATAAAGGCACAATTCCTTACAGATTCCGCAGCCTTTGCATCTTAGAAGGTCTATCTGGTCTGTGAAGCCGTTTTTTTCAGTGATTGCCCCATGAGGGCAGTTTTCTCTTGGAGGACAGGCCTCACAATGTTTGCACTGTTTTCGGTCAATATTATAGGGCATTTCCGATATAATTGAACCTTCGATATCCACAGGCACGATATACACAGGAACTCTTCCTTTTACGGCCTGAGCAACGGCATTTGTTACAAGGGAATCTGCAATCCCATAAGCAATTTTTGAAACCGTATTTGAGGTGGCAGGCGTAACGAAGAGGACATCGTATCTTTCGAGGAGGAAGCGCCCAACCTTTGGAGAACTCGAACCCTGCTCACTTTCTCGGAAGGTCTCTTCAAGGTAGTCTCCTCCAGAGATTTTTACAAGCTTCTGCTCAAGCCCATACATGCGCAGCACCTCCTCGGCTGCTCGAGAAATATACGTGTTTACGGAAATTTCGGGGTCTCTTAGCTTAATTTCCTTAAAAATCTGATAACTGCGATCCAGGAAATGCCCGGCACCTGTAATACCCCATGCGATTCTCTGAAAACTCATGAAAAGAAGTCATGCCAGAGGAGGATAATATAATTTTCTAAAAAAGGTTCAGGATAATGAAAGAGAGAAACTGTAAAACTGTAGTTGCAGAACGGAGAATAGTCCAAAAAGAATTCAGAGCCCGATCACTTCATAAAGCAATTTCATAGCTTTCTTCTCATTTTCTCCCCCGCATTTGGAGGCCAGAGTTTCATAATGCCGGATTAATTCAAGATATTTTTCTTCTCCTGAGAGCTTATAGCGGGTTGCATGAACAGTCGCCTCAAGCACTGCATTGAAGCCGCGGTTAGGGGCCGGAATCGCTCTCTTGTTCGCCTCACAAAAACCCGCCCCGAGCGGGATGAGGTCGGATACCACAGTCTGTTCCGTATCCTTGAGGTTGGTGCACCTGAAAGCCACCCAGGAAATGGCAGATTTCAGGACAGGGAACTTTTTCCCACCAATATCCACAAAATCGAATTCGGAAGATTCGATGTCGAAGAAGGTGGAACGTACGAGGAGCAGGGGGTCGTATACCACGTTTGCTACAAGAACCCCTTCCCTGACCAGGTTTTCCCCGGTCTGGCTGCCTTTGAAAATGCGGACAAAGATCTTTTTGTTTTTCCTGATAATCCCGATAGGGGCCGCATTGGGAGTATCAAGCCCCGTACTTACGATTGTCTCAGAGATACCTGCCGAAATCCCGTATTCAGAGAGGTCGATAGATGGTTTACAGCTATCTCCGGATTCATTAAATTTCGTCAAAAACGCAGCCCCCCCAGAAGGGCAATGAAAAGTCCTGCAATAATGATATCTGCTGTCGAACCCGGATTGATTCTCTTTTTGAGGAGTTCAGAGTCAAACTCCTGTATAGCAGGAAGCAAAGATGCAAAATCTCTGGTATGGCCTGAAGGCTTCTCCCAGGCCGAGAGAATTTCACCTGCTCTGAATGAGACATGATCTGCAGTATCTTTGTCGAACTTGGTCTGAATGAAAGTATCCCTGTGCCGGGAAAGCAATTTCAAGAAGGTGTATACTATAGCTTCGTTGATACCTGTGCCTGAACAGTTCAAAACTGAGTTTTCAGCTCTCGATTTTTGGGCCTGCATGAATTCAGTTATACTTCTTGCTCCCTCAAGGCAGCGTCCGAAACCTGAAGTCCACTCATTTGCAATCAGGTCATATCCCCTGGCTATGTCCATAAGCTTGTAAAGCGTAACTCCCTGTTCCCTGAGTTCGGCTGTTGATTCAGGGTCTCCGAGATTAAATTCGTCCACACTGTTGACCCTGACTTCTGCAACATCAAAAGCCCTGTAGAACTCGACAGCGTCCTCACAGTCCGTTTCCCGGACAAAAGCATGTGCACGTGCAGCAAGGGCTTCGAATTCTTCAGGTGAAAGCTTATAAGATTCTTTGTGTGAATAGAATAAGTTTCCTGCAGCCATTGAAAGAGGAATTAGCAGCAGAAAAGCTCCGAAATGGGTATTTCCTCCCTGCTGCCAGGCAGAACTCTCGCGAACTGCACTTCTGATAAGCGCCCCTATCCCACTGCTGCTTCTTGCAGCCAGCTCAAGAACAGGGTAAACGCTTACTGAAGAAGCCACAAAATGCTCAAAACAGGTATCGGGATAGTTGTGCTCCTTATCTACATTCCCTGGCTTGGGAGAAGCAGAGACCTCCAGCAGCATAGCAAGCTGGGCACAGCGGGCAACCAAACTCGACATCCATGGGTCTTCTCCCTTCCCAGGAATGGGACAGGAAAAACCAGTATCAATGGGATTCATTTACCGGAATTCTGGCATGATCCAGTACATATTTTGCCAGTTGCTCCTTAAGTTTCATATATTCTGCATCAGAGAGGCCAATCGTATTTAACACTCCATCCCTGATCCAGCAGGGCTTGGTGATTTTACAACACCAGACAAGACTTCCGAAGCATGTGTCTCCTCCGTATTCCAGCATGGTGCCTTTCGCAAAGTCAAATTTTGTCCTGGCAAACTCTTCTGCCGTGTATCCGAGCTTTCGGAACTTTTCATGCACAGGACATGGTTTCACAGGCATGCAACAGAAAGCAAGAGCCCTGAAGTCTCCTTCACTGCAAACGTGCTTTGGGGCATTATACCAGCCTATGGATTGCTGGTAAAGATTAACGTTTTCCACCAGTTCCCGTATAAGCTCAGGGTTCTCAATGACTCCTCTGGCAACGGAGACCATATCGGCCCCTCGGGAAAACATGTCCTTTGCTGCCTCAAAATCCTTGACCGAGTTGTTGCCGATCAGGAATAGCCTTGTAGCATCCCTGTAATTAAGGATTATATCAAGGTCAGCCCCGATACCCTCCATTACGGCATCAACATGTATGATGTCCGCACCAGACTTATCAATAAGCCTTGCAAGTTCGACATCATTGACAACATTTGCCCTCACTTTTACTGAAAGCACGACTCCCGTTTCCTTTATCGCCCTGATCCAGGCAGAAAGCCGCGGAAGGTCATGGAGGAGAGCTTCTCCGAGCCCGGCCTCGAGCATTTCGGGCTGCCTGCAGTGAGCGTTTAACTCCAGGATTGCTCCTTCTTCTTTGACAATTTTTGCAGCTTCTATGAGGGGTTCAAGTGTACTACTCCTGACATTCACCGCAACGGTACTTCCGGATGTTATTGCCCGGATCTCCTTTTTTATAAGCTCCGTGGGTTCATCGGAAATGAACTCTTTTCTACCCCGAGCTACGAGGTCTGACGCGACAGCGATTGAAGCCTTATCCAGATTGAAGGCTCCAAGAACTACCAGCCCGGCATTGCTTGCATACTGGTTGGCAAAAGCGCTATCGACAATTCCTGCCATAGGCGCCAGTGCAATAGGGTTTTTAAAACGGGCATATCCAATATGCAAATCGAACAGACAATCACTCATGTTTTACCTCTTGAAAATAAGCCTGCAAACTGACACAAAGCATAGCTATTGTAAGATATTAAAGTACCGAAAATCATTTTTCAGACAGGCCTTGAAGATGGAAAAAGTCCATCCATAACTTACGAATAATAATGCATATATATTAATATTTGGATGTATTCCAAACACACAAAATATATATAAACTATACGGAAACGATATACCTGTAATCGCACATGGGAAGAAAATAAAACTATAACATATGATCGCAGAGAAATCCTTTTTTCAACCCTGTGCAGATGCGGGTTCCCAATAAATATAAATAACTAGGAAATATATAGGGCCAATTAGTAAGTAGAATGCGAGAGAGGCTGGACGGCTGACGGGCCATCTGGTCTGAGGAAAGTCTCCCCACCGCTCCGGATACACGAACATCTGTAAAGGATGTCGGGCGAGAGCCCGGGCCCTGGCACAGAAACGATAACCATCCCCTGAAAATGCGATGATGCAAACGCTGAGGTCTCAGGGAGAGTGGATGAAACGGCGAACCCTCGTGGGTGCAAGTTGGAAATTGGGAATAAAGAGCATCCGGAATCTCCCGATTGTTTTTGGAAACGCATAGCCGAATGCCGTCGCTGCACGAGTCCTTAGGGACCATTTCCTCCACTGATGGGTGACAGGAAGTTTTTGCAGGAACAGAAGGGAGCTTACGTGCCTCACTCGCATAAACTTCTTTAATTATTATCACAGCTTTGTTTCCATTTCTATTCCATATTTTACGTATTTTTCTCTGAATATCATTCCTTATCGGCCCCTTCCATTTGTAGGGACTTAATTTTGGAGATGGGTTCAGCCAGACAGAAATTGAGCAATAACCAGCGAACATAGTCTTTATAATTTCTATTGATTACCATTTCATCGAGGTATTTATCGAGAATTTCCCTGTTGTTAACAGCCAGTTTAAAAGAAATCTCAGGGAAACGGTGCATTATTTTCTCCAGTTTGAGAGAAGTGGCAAGGTAATTCCCGAACTCCTGCCTGCAGCCTGACTCATACACTTTAAGTCTATTCAACTTCAGGTCATACATCACAAGGTCGGAAACTGTCTCCGCAGCAAGTTGTCCTGACCGGATGGCATATGCGATGCCTTCTCCTGAAAAAGCATCTACAAACCCTGCAGCATCCCCGCTAAGCAAAAGCCTTGAATTTACCGTTTTTCTTTTTATCCCGCCTGCTGGAATAATGTGGGAACTAATAGGAAAGTTACCTGAGAAGCCATTTTCCTGCAGAAAATCCAGCATTACTCTTTTCGGATGCTTAAGGTACTGAGCTGTTCCCATAATACCTGCAGAATAGTACCCTGAATGAGGGAAAATCCAGCCATAGCCCCCCTGAGCAACCCCGAAGTGAAGATCTATGGTGCCTGGAAGCCGACTCCTTATCGCCTCATCCTCATCAGGTATTTCCGACACAAGACCTAGACAGTATTCTGTCCTTTTGTCTCTCGACCTTACTTTGTATTTAAGAACCCCACCCGAACCTTCTGCAATAAGAACAAACCTTCCCAGATAGGTGTTATCCGTGGTTCTGACCTCAACACAATCTTCTTTTTCAAAACAGTCCATGACCTTTTCCGCGGTATGAACTTCGATTCCGGTTTCCCGGGCTTTTTCAAGCAGAAAGTTATCAAAGACTTTTCTGGAAACCAGTGAGGCTAAGCTACTTTCTTTCATTCCCTCTATAAAACGGTCTTTGAAACAAACCCTCACCTTAGAGATATTTCTCTCGATTACGGACTCAGGCAGCTTGAAATCAAGGCAAGATAAACCATAAGAAGAAAGAGCCCCCCCGCAGGGCTTGTACCTTGGGAAATTTTCTTTCTCGAGCAGAAGGGTTGAAAGTCCCTTTTTTCCGGCTGTCCTACCAGCTGATGCCCCTGAAGGCCCACCCCCTATTATAATCAGATCATACATGCTAAGACACCTGTTTATGGACTGAGGGCAGCTATATACCGACGTCCCAGGAATAACCTGCTCCTAAAGTAGATTAAAGCTGGAACGATAAAAAGATAGAGGAAAGAAGAAGAGAATACCTGACAAAAGGTTCTGATCACTTCTCTTACCTGAGTTTGAAATTCATAAGGGACCAGAGTAGATAATCCTTATAATCAATCGTATAATCAATCGTATAATCAATCGTATAATCAATCGTATAATCAATCGTATAATCAATCGTAAAATCCATAATTTCAAGGTATTTATCAATCATCTTATCACTTGATATAAAGATCTTAAATTTGACAACCGAGAAATAAGAAACCTTTAAATTACACCTTATTCTTGTTGAAATGTTCGATCGTTTCAATTACTTTTTTATAGTCCACTTTTGTATTATAACAACCATCATTCAACAGAGGAACGCCATAAGTCACAATTTTTTTCCCATTTAAAGCGCACATTCCTTTATTAATCTCGTAATCACATGCTATTCCAAGCATACCATCTGCAGGTTTATTTTTAAGGATATTGATGATGGCCGAGGAACCGGTGGTAATATATAAATCGTATCCATATTTTTTGGCATCTTGTTTCAATTGAGACACAATGCACTTCCCGCAGTCTCGACATTGAATCCCTAAAATTGTTGACGAAGCAGGGCAATCTAGTGCACGCACACAATGCGGAACAACAATTATGCGATTTTTGGTTTTTGAGAAATCTGATGCATGAGCTATGTTTTTCAAAGATACTACCCATTTATCCAATATTCGTGGATCTGAAAACTTACAGAAAAAATATTTTATTGGCAGGTAGAAAAAATCAAGGACATTTGAAAAAAAGCCTGCCAGCCATACTTTTCTTTTCAGGCTGATTCGACTTATCAAAAGAGCAGTTATTGAGATCAAAACCGAAAAAAGCGTGGTAAAAAGCAGGGCTTTTCCTATAAAACTATACATCACACAGCTCCATTTTTCTGATAATTTCTTCCACGTTAGCTTTGGTGTTGAAACAACCGTCACGAAGAAGAAGAACGCCTTGAACAGGAATGAAGGATACCTCCTGCATGTCTTCTGCAAGCTCATTATAACATGCGACACCCAGACAAGACTGGGGTCTGTATTTCTTGAAGATCTTTTTAACAAAACTACTTCCAGGGATTATAAACACCTTGAAATTGCACCTATCTGCAGCTTCATAGATCGTTGAGATATCACATTTTCCACAGCGTTTGCATTCATAACCGTGAACAGGATCACACCTGGCCTTGCATTCCGGATGTCTCATGCATTGAGGAAGAAACACAGCCCTTCTCTCTTTCGTGTGAACGAAGCGCTCTAACATTAAGGCGTTTCGTACATCTATAAGGATATCGTCCACAAGAGTTTCCCGGATTCTAAAAACTCTGCACAATAATTTAGAAGGGAAATAAAATAGATAGAGCATGAAAAGTACGAAGCTCGGAAAAATGATCTTACGTTTTTTAAAAGAATAGGCTCCTACCAAGAGAGCAAAAGCTGTGCCAGCCAGGGCGAAGAACGCAAGATATACGAATACTTTTCCGAAGAATTCGTAAGGGATGTACATGTTCAAGGGGAAGGAAGTATCGGTATTTAAGTTTTGCTATAAAACAATAAAAAAGGAATTAAGAAAAAAAATAAAGAAAGCTGGAAAAACCAGCTTCATGCTGCTTTGGGCACTTCCGTGCTCAGGCCCAGAGCCTCTGCAACCAGTTCGATGACATCCTCGACAACGAGATCAACTTTGAGTGAGTCTCGGCCATCCGACAGGTTTCTCTTACAGAATGGGCAAGCGCTGGACAGAATATCTGAATCAGTTGCAAGGGCATCCTTAACTCTGGATTCTGCGACTCCCAGAGCAAGATCAGGGATACCTGCCTTTACACCACCACCGGCTCCACAGCAACGCTGGAATTCCTTTACCCTGTCCATTTCGACAAACTTGACACCAGGAATATGGGATAGCACATACCTGGGAGCATCGTAGACGCCTACGTGACGGCCAAGGTGGCACGGGTCGTGGTAAGTAATTGTCTTGTTAATAGGCTTTACCCATTTAATTTTGTCTTGCTTTATCAGGCCTGCGAGGAACTCTGTGATGTGAATAACCTCAAAAGGCAGTTCTTTGCCGAGAAGCCTAGGCCAGTCGACCTTTGCAGCACGGAAGCAGCCTGCACATGCAAAGACAACTTTTTTGGCACCTTTTTTCTGGATTGCCTCGACGTTATGTTTTGCAATTTCACGGGGCACATCATTGATATGTGCCTGGCCTGTCCTTATAAGGGCTGAGCCACAGCACCATTCCTCTTCCCCAAGCATGGCAAACGGAATGCCCAGCTTGTTGAGCACACGTGAGGTTGCAAAGGCTAAAGAGAGCTGATTATACCCTGCAGTACAACCCGTGAAATAGACAATGTCTGCTTTGTTTTCAATTTTCACGTCTTTGGGAACCCAGGCAAGTCTGTCTTTCTGGTCCTTCATGTAAGGATTATGGTACTGTCCAATAAGTTTTGGGAACATATTCTGCTTTCCATAAGGGCCTATACCTTTCTTTACGAGGTTTGCCCTCATGGCTTCCCAGAGTTCCACAGTATTAATGCCTGATTCACAAACAGTTCCACATATACCGCAGGTAGTACAGCCGTGCACATCATCTTTGAATTCTTCGAGTTCTGATAGAGGGATTTCCTCAGGACCAAAGAGTTTTGCTTTGATTCCATAGGACTTGTTCATGTACTGCTTCCAGCGCAGGATCTTGTCCCTGGGAGCTAATCCTGGTTTCTGGCCGGAAGCTGCGTAAGTCGGACACCATTTCACACATTCACCGCAGCGGGTACAGGAGTCGAGCTCCATAAGCTGGACTGCGGTAAGATTCTTCGTATCGATTGAAGGGGTACGTTTTGCCATTTTTTATTCGCCTCCTTTATTTGCAAGAATTGCAAGGGGTGTGGCGATTATGTGAATATATTTACTGTACGGGATATATGCGATACAGAAGAGCAGGGAAATTACGGAATGGAAAAGAGCTGCTGGAGGGGCTGATGCTGGGTCAAGCCCAAAGTTCCAGATAATTCCTGTTCGGATTCCATCGGCAACAAAACCGGAAATAGTAACTAAGAAAACTACTCCGATAAAAGTCCAATCATACATAATGGAAGCTTCCCTTACTTCAGAAACAAACAGTCTTCTCACTATTGCAATGAGGACTCCGATAAGCAGGATATACCCGAATATATAGTTCGGGATAGAAAGTATATCTCGAAACTCGGCGGGAGTGAATGGAAGCTCGATTCCGATCTTTTCGGTCATTTCGACTGCAAACATCATCCCTGACAGAGCAAACAGGGTCATCCAGCCTGCGAAAATAGTGAAGTGCATGAACCAGCGAAGAGGGCTTCTTTTGAGAATTCTCCTCTGGAACACAATGTCAAGAATGAGAACCTCCAGAATAGGCTTTCCATGTCCGTGATGAGATTCTTCTGTTACCTGTTTCCACCAGGTTTTTAAGAACCTGATCGCACTTCCTTTTGTTCCTTCCTGAGGCTCAAGGCCGTAACCTGTGACTCCGGCCCCCCATTTCTGGAAGTTAATCATCATACCATATAAGAAAATCACAATGGCTATTGTGCTGAGTATCATTATCTGGACAAACGTAATTCTCAGTACGTCTGAGAGCCCAGAGAAGTATGCCATTTCACTACTAATAATTTATTCCTCCTATGTCTGGATCAAAAACTGGGAACTAATACTGCTTTTACAATTGTTATGTTACAGGATCAATGATAGTAAAGACAGAATGATAACCGTAGCGACTGTCTGCATAAGGTTTGAATAGTCTGTTAGTCTTTGTATCTATTATATTTAAACGTTATCTTTATTAAACACTGCATCGAAAGGCCCGCAAGAGCCACAAAAATGAGAAGCATGGAGGTAATCGAACAGAGGAAGAAAAAAGGAAAAATTAGAAGAATATTATCGAAATTATAATATAAAGATTATAAGTCGACTTTATAAAAATATCTCGGGTTAAAAAGGACGAAATTGGGCTGCAGAAAAGTGAAAAGAGAATTGCAGAAAAAGAGAAAAATGAATCTGCAAAAAATAAACCGGATAATTGAGTTACTTTATCCTGAAAAGAACTTTTTACAGCCCCAATAACTTTTTACAGCCCCACTTCGGCTTTGAATTTCTCAATCCCGATCTCATCCAGTACTTCTCCGATCCTTCTTGGCTTCCCATATCCCTTGTAAAAATTAATTATCCTTTCAACAAGGTCTAAAGCCTGCTCTTCGGAAAGGTCCTTTGCCACTACATCTCCAAGCCTCGGACGCGGACCTGCACTACCCCCGACAGACAAAGTATAGCCTTTTGCCGTCCCCATGAGTCCCAGATCTTTTATAATAGGTTCGGAACATGAATTCTGGCAGCCGGAAACAGCCATTTTGAACTTTGAAGGAAGCTGCATTCCATGATACTTTTCATCAAGTTTCAATCCTAGCCCGACAGCATCCTGTTTGCCCCTCTTGCAGAAAGTAGTTCCAGGACATATCTTGATGCTACGGACGCAAAGCCCTATGGCAGCTCCAGGTTTCAGATCCAGTTCTGCCCACGCCGCATCCAGATTTTCTTCCTTTAGCCCTACAATTGCGATCCTCTGGGCAGAGGTGAGTTTGAGGGCCGCTGCCCCATATTTTTCAGCGATGTCTGCTATTTTTCGAAGGGTCTTTGGGTAGATGATTCCTCCGGGAATATGGGGGGCGATTGCATAAGTTTCCCCATCTCTTTGCAGGATTGCAGCCTTCTCTGGAAGATCACCTTTCACGTACTCATGGCTTACCATATTTATCCACTCCTTATAACCTGATTTATTTCATTTCTGTTTCAGGATTTAGTTGTTTTTAGCTGTTATTTATTTTGAGTTTCAATATCATTATTTAACCTAAAACCGGTATCGGAAATCGGAAACAAAGGCTAAACCGAGAGAGCAGTCAACTCACGGATTGATTGGCAGACAATAAGAATTCCGCTTCAGCCCCCTGAAATTAGACCTCCATGCAGAAGGCGAAAAATCCCGATATTCCGGCCACTTTTCCGGATTAAAAGAATAGTATCTCTCGGATCCGGAAAGGACTTCAGATCCAGAGAATATATTCACTCAAGACAATATAAAATTGCATGTCTAATATAACGTAGCCTGCTGCAAGACTGTAATAACATAGCCTGCTACCAGACTGTATATCTTGAACAAATTAACCAGATTATAGCCAGAGTAATCAGAATAATTAGCGGTTAAAGCTACCAACTGTAAAAATTGTAAATATGAAAAAAGATGGATAAAAGATCCATTTTCATTTTTTCACTGCTGCTTTTTGAGCCTTCTTAAAAAGCCATTAAGTCCCGCTTTGTGCCTGGCTTCGTCCAGAGAAGCCCTCTCAAAGAAAAGGGCGGCTCTTGTGTTTCCTTCCTTCCTGGCTAGTTCTGCAGCTTCGGCTTTTTCAACTTCGGCTTTGCCTTCTCCCTCAATCATCATTTCAAGGTTTTCAAGGGTTGTTTCCTTAACAAGTCCGAGGATCTCAGCCACTTCTGTAGCATGCCATGCCTCGTCCATTGCTATCTGGCGGAGATAGACTGCAATATCCGCAAGCCCTTCCTGCTCAGCAATCTTTGACATTGCAAGATACCACCCAACTTCAGTGGTCTCTCCTTTAAAAGTATTTTTTAAAATCTGTTCAAGACTCATGAAATCACCATTTCTTCTTTAAAATAATCGTATTTATACTTAAATGTGGATCGCTCTTCGAGCTAAGTTTTAGCCGCATTTCAGGCAGATTCAAAACTTGAGCCCTACGATTTAACTTCTCAATCTTATCCGGTAAACTTAAGACTAATATATGCAGGGAAATAAATAAGATTTCTGCATGCAAATAAAGAGGAAGAAATTGCAAAAAAGCAAGAATTAAAACAGGGAAGAAATATAGGCTATAACAGGCTCACAATAAATGGAAAATAATCGGCGTGAAAATATATATTGATGAGAAGAAATGTACAGGCTGTAGTAAATGCAAAGCTTCCTGTCCTAAAGGCCCGAGAATTTATTCAATAGAAGAAAAAACGGAAAAAAGAGCTGCATTTTGAAGGACCCGTCTTACTGCCTGGGCTGCAGAATGTGTGTGACTGTCTTTATGGAAGATGCAATCACTCTTGAGAACTAAATATTAAAAAAGGATTGAGAAATTTGTCACTTGAAATTCGTATAGTGCTCGTAGAACCCATGTACCAGGGAAATGTAGGATCTGTTGCAAGAGCAATGAAGAACTTTGGATATACGGACCTGGTGCTTGTAAATCCCTGCAAACTCGAAGGACAGGCAAGAGCAATGTCGTCCCATGCAAGAGACGTGCTTGAAGGGGCAACTGTCACCTCAACTCTTGATGAAGCCGTAAAAGGTGCAAACTTGCTGATAGGGACTACAGGTGTTGCGAGCCAGAAGGGTGGAGAACATATCCGGCTTCCTCTTTATACGGTAAGGGAAGTCAAAGAGAAACTCAAAGATTACAACGGAAAAGTTGCTATTCTTTACGGACGTGAAGATAGCGGTTTCCGGAACGAAGAACTCAAAAGCTTTGATATGCTCATCACGGTTCCGACTTCTGAAATATACCCGATAATGAATCTCTCCCACGCAGTTGCTGTGGTACTTTACGAACTTTCGGAACTGGAAGGAGGAAACAGTCCGCTTGCCGATGGATTTGATCTCCAACTTTTATACGGGCATCTGGAAGAACTGCTGGAGGAAATAGATTACCCTCCTCATAAAAAAGATAAAACTTTTTTGATGCTGCGAAGAATACTCGGAAGGGCTGGACTGACTCCGAGGGAGGTCCAGACTTTAAGGGGCATAATAAGGAAAACAGAGAGAAAAATAGGATATGCATTAAAAGATTCTGAAGGCCCGGAAATAGAAGATTCGGAAAGCATGGAAAAGTTCATATGAGAATAAACCTGTTCTTACGTCAGAATTTATGATATATTTTTTAGCTTTTTTTAGAATCGTTTTTAAAAAGAAAATACCTTGAAGAATGAAAATTTTACCTAAAGCCAAATAATTCAGAGAATGATATGACTGAGACAGAAAGCAAGTGGGATGAAAAGCTAAAAAGGTTTTTTAAAGATTACTACTGGAATGAAATCCTCCAGCTTGCAAACGAGTATCCGGACCAGCGAAGCCTTGGCGTGGATTTTACGGATATAGAGAAATATGACAGAGAGCTCTCAAAAGAGTTTCTTGAGCATCCCGGGGAACTTATACAAGCAGCTGAAGCAGCATTGAAGGAAATCGACCTTCCTGTGGAGAAGAGCCTTGAGCAGGCTCATGTAAGGATAATAAAAATCCCGAACAGAATATCTATAAGAGAACTCAGAAGCAAACATCTCTCCCGGTTTGTTGCAATAGAAGGTATGATAAGGAAAGCTACAGAGGTCAGGCCAAGGATCACGAAAGCTGCTTTCCAGTGCCTCAGGTGCGGGCATCTGACCGTGGTGGAACAAAACAGCTTCAAATTCGAGGAACCCTTTGCAGGCTGTGAAAATGACACCTGCGGGAAGAAAGGGCCTTTTAAAGTAATGATAGAAGATTCCACCTTTATCGATGCCCAGAAACTCCAGATTCAGGAATCTCCCGAAAACCTCAAAGGAGGTTCACAGCCCCAGAGCCTTGAGGTGGATTCTGAAGACGACCTAACAGGAAATGTCACCCCTGGAGACAGGGTCATAATTAACGGAGTCCTGAAATCCAGGCAACGTACTCTGAAAGACGGAAAATCTACCTTCTATGATCTTGTGATAGAAGCAAATTCCATCGAACACCTGGATAAGGATTACGACGAGCTTGAAATAACTGCTGAAGATGAAGAACAGATTCTTGAACTTTCCCGTGACCCTGTAATCTACGACAAAATTGTTGGCTCTATTGCACCTTCAATTTACGGGTATGAGGACATAAAGGAAGCCCTTGCTCTTCAATTGTTTTCAGGCGTGGTGAAAAACCTTCCCGACGGTTCCAGGATAAGGGGCGATATCCATGTTATGCTTGTAGGAGACCCGGGGATTGCAAAAAGCCAGCTCCTGCGCTATGTGGTCAAACTATCCCCTAGAGGGGTGTTTACGTCAGGCCGGAGTGCGTCTGCAAGCGGTTTGACCGCAGCTGCCGTAAAAGATGACCTGAACGACGGGAGATGGACAATCGAAGGCGGCGCCCTTGTAATGGCTGATATGGGTATCGCTGCGGTTGACGAAATGGACAAAATGAAGACAGAGGACAAAAGCGCCCTGCACGAGGCAATGGAACAGCAGACCATAAGTATAGCCAAAGCCGGGATTATTGCCACTCTTAAGTCCCGTTGCGCCCTTCTGGGAGCTGCAAATCCCAAATACGGACGTTTTGACCGTTATGAAGGCCTCGCAGAGCAGATAAACATGCCTCCGGCGCTTCTTTCCCGTTTTGACCTTATCTTTGTTTTGCTCGACACTCCTAATCACGCCCTGGACAGCAGGATTGCAAACCATATTATCCAGTCTCATTATGCAGGAGAACTTTTCGAACAGCGACAAAAACTTCCGGGATCCCAGATTACGGAAGAGCATGTAGAAGCTGAAATGGAAGTGATAGAACCTGTCATAGAAGCCGAAATCATGCGAAAATACGTTGCATACGCCCGAAAAAACGTTTATCCGGTAATGGAGAGCGATGCACGTTCTCACCTGATAAATTTCTATACGGGTCTTCGAAAAACAGGAGAAAGCAAAGACACACCTGTGCCTGTAACAGCCAGGCAACTTGAAGCCCTTGTTCGTCTCTCGGAAGCGAGCGCAAGAGTCCGTCTGAGCAATATAATCACTCTTGAAGATGCAGAACGAACTGTCAAAATCGTAATGAATTGCCTGAAAAATGTGGGCATTGACCCTGATACAGGAGCTCTTGACGCAGATATACTTGCATCTGGCACAAGCATGAGTCAGAGGAACAAGATAAAAAATCTTAAAGATATAATTAAAAAGCTAAGTGAGAGACATCCCGGAAAAGAAGGGGCCCCATTGGAAGAAGTGTATACAGAAGCCGAAAGCAAGCATGGGATAGATAGGATTCATGCCGAAGAGTATATTAAGAAAATGAAGCAAGGAGGAGATCTGCTTTCTCCGGATCAGAACCATATAAGGCTTGTCAATTAATTTGAGACGGATTAAAGCTCTGATGATCGCAAAGAAGATACATCTTCCAGATCCCCCGAAGCGGGAAGTTACTCACATTTCAATTATGTGAGACGGTTAAGCTGTAAATACTAAAAGGGCAAATACTATTTAAAAGGTAGAATATGTATCTAAAAATATATAAAAATAGGGAGCATGTTCTTGTTGCAGCCTGTGATAAAGAAGTGCTCGGAAAAACCCTTAACGGCAACACCGTAGTTGAGATCAGCAGGGCTTTTTATGAAGGGGAATGTGTCTCCGAGGAAGAACTTCAAAAAGCCCTTCAAAATGCTACGACTGCAAATATATTTGGGGAAAAAACTATTAAGTGTGCCATAGAGTGTGGGTTAATTGATCAGGATTCAGTGATACTGATCGACGGTGTGCCCCATGCCCAGATCTTCAGGATTTAACCAGGTAGTGTCGGATTGACCCATCGAAAAGCTAAATGCAGCAAAAAATCAGTCTGGTTTAGCTTTTAGGGTAGTTATTTCCAGGATAGAATAACATATATATAAAATACAAATACAGATGTGATACAGTGAATGGAAACATCGAAGAAGCCGGGATCAGAGTGCTAACAGAAGGGGAGCTGATCTCCGCGGTTGTGGAAAAACACAGACGGTTTCTGGAAGAAGACCGGAAAGAATTTGAAGAACTGGACAGCAGGCTGACCCAGGTTGAAGAGGACGTAAAGAATTCAAAGAATTCCAGAATCCGAATGGCGGAAAGAAAAGAGATCCTGAAGGAGAAACGGCAACAGTTTTACCATCAGGCAGAAGCAATTCTCGAAAAAGAACTATTCCCTAAACTGGACCAGATGACTGCCAGTAAACTCAAGGAAGATATTAAAAAACTCAAAGGCCAGATAGAACCCGGAGAGGAGCAGAAACTTAAAGAGTCATTTATGGAAAACCTGCGCGAAATTATTCGAGCAGCGGGGCCTGGAGAAAACCTTCTCCTGCAAACCGATGCCAGATTAAAGGAAGCCAGGAATTCGAATCTTGAACTGAACGAAATAATACAGTCTGAAAAGCAGCTTGAAGAGAATGATGGCAGCAAGAATGAAGAGATTTCTAAAAGTAAATCCCAGCACAAATGGCTCAGCAGCAAAATAAGCAGTCACGAAGAAGCCCTGAATTACTGGGAAAAATTGAAAGTATAACCCTTTTTCGAAAACACGCGAGTGGTAGTACATGAACAACGACGTTTCAACTACAGAAATTGCAACGGCCGACCTTCCAAACCTTAATGAACGGGAGCTGAAGGGCAAGGTAAACGAGCTCAGGAGTAAAATAGAGAGAAGCGAAAGACAGTTGGCTTCGATTTTTAAGGACCTGAAAATAAACAGGACCGATATCGACGAACTGAAAGGAAAGAGAGACTCCCTGAACCAGCAGGTTAAGGAAAAGGTTGCAAAAGCACAGGAACTAAGAGATAAACGAGACGAGATTAACAAGCAAATTGGCGAATACAAGGGAAAAAGAAGTGACGTAAATTCCAAGACGCAAGAACTGTTTTTAGGAATTGCGGGACTGAAGGACCAGAGGAATGAGTGCAACAAGCTTTCCCATGGAAGCGTGGAATCTCTCTCAAAGGCTTATGAAGCCGAAATTGACTCTTTTCTTAATAAGGAACTGCCTCTTGCAGTAGAAATTAAAATATTCCAGAAATTGAATGACCTCAGCAAGCGTCTTGACGCTGCAAAAAAGGCAAATGAATTGCACGCGCAAATCCAGGAAAGTTACAAAGAGTCAAAGGGAATTCACAAAGAGGGAGACGAATTCCATGAAAAAATCCAGGTACTCTCAGATGAATCCCAGGCGTGCCACCTTGAAATGCTCGAAAATTTCAAATCAGCCGATGAAATCCGAAAAGAAGCAAATATGTACCATTCCCAGCTTACAGATAAAATCACAAATATAAATTTAATCAAAGAAAAAATTGATCCCCTTAAAACCATCATTGCTAACAGCCGGAAAGAACTCTCCCTGTATCTTGACAAGTTAAAAGACCTGCAGCTTACTAAAGAAGAGCACAAAGTAAGCCAGAAACACAGTGATGCCCGCGAAAAGCTCCAGAAAAACGCTCGTTTAAGCCTGGAAGACCTTAAGCTCCTTATCGAAAAAGGGGACGTCAAATTCTCCAACGAGTAAAAAATCAGGAAACTCATAAGAAGCCGGGGAGAAAAATAGATTTTAAAGAAACCATCCCCGGCTTATTTCTTTTACATTGAACTTCTTTTCCAGTTACACCATTAAAGAAAATCTATTTTTTCTTCGCTTTTCCTGCAAAAAAACCCGTAACGAGAAGCACAGTCCCTAGGACAAGGAGGAAAAGGGGCATATCAAAACCCTCGGCCTGGGTTTCCAGTCCCGGGGAATCGGAAGAGTTATTGTTCGAAGAATTGGTAATAGATTCGATCGGTGTCGTCTGAGGCATAGGAAGTTCGGGATCGAGATATTGATATACAGGTGAGAACCTGACCAGCACTCCGTCTGCTCCTGCATAGACCGTATTCACAGTCAGATTAAGAACCTCGGTAGAATTCTGCAAATATACAAACTGAGAGCCTTCAGTGACAATGGCATCCTGAAGGGGAACCCCTTTTCTGCTAAGTTCAATCCAGACTCTTTTGCCTTCGGTATCCGTGCCTTTTACATAAAGCTGATAGTCCTGTAAAAAAGTATTGGAATTGCCTGACCTCACATAGATCTCTTCTCCATTGATCAGAACAATGGAGAGCTTTTCATTGTTGTCAGCAGCTAAAGCAGGTGACATGGAGTAGAAGACAACTGAAAATAATAAGGAGATAAGAAGGAAAAAGGAAAATACAGGAATAAGGTTTGTCTCCTTATCTTCCTTTCTTCCGTGTTTATCTGGGACGTACATAAATGCATCTACCTGCAATAATTTCTTCCTTGGTATCGTCTGCTTTTCTAATTATAAGAGCTCCGTCAGGGGTTACTCCTACGGCTTTACCTTCTATAATTCGTGAAGGTGTCGTGACTTTTACTTCTCTTCCGATGGTATCTGAAAGAGCAAGCCAATCGTTTAGAATATGTGAGAAAGGCTGGGTCTTGAAATTTATGTACTGCTGCTCAAGCTCCAGGAGAAAATCCTGCAGGAAAGAAACCCTTTTTATGTGCCTTCCAAGCTCGACTTTCAGAGTTGTGGAACCTGTACGGAAAGACTCGGGAATATCTTTTAAGTCCATATTTACATTAATCCCTATTCCCAACACAACATACTCCACTCTATCCACTTCAGCTTTTGCCTCAGTAAGAATTCCACAGACTTTCTTTCCATTGATCCGGACATCGTTTGGCCATTTAATGCGGGCGTCGAGACCCATATTGCGAATTACGTTTGCCACCGCAAGCCCGGTAACCAGAGTAAGCCTCGATGCATGCCTGAGAGGAATTCCGGGTTTAAGGATCACAGACATCCATATCCCGCCATGGGGGGAAACCCATTCCCTTCCCATGCGGCCTCTGCCGCCCTTCTGTATTTCAGCGATCACAAGCGTTCCTTCTTCTTCGGAAGCCGCAATTTCTTTTGCAACATTATTTGTAGAATTCACTTCTTCGAAATAATGAATACTCTGTCCCAGAAGAGTTGTTTTGAGCCCCATCTGGATTTCTTCCGGGTACAGGAGTTGAGGTACGGATTTCAGAACATAGCCTCTTTTCGGAGACGATTCTATCTCATAACCATCAGCCTGAAGGGACTTGATATACTTCCAGACCATCGTCCTGGATATCCCGAGCTTGACCCCCAATTCTTCTCCTGAAACGGGATTTCTCTGTGCATCTTTAAGTGCCTTGATAATTCGAGACCTTTTATCTCCCATCCGTGCACCCCATACAAATGTATACGTTCCACCGTATATAATTTATTAGTTCAAATTGTTCCATGTAAAACTGACCAGAATATAGTGTTCCTGTTTCTCAGGAGTGGACCCGTCACCGCTGTGTCTTCTCTGCCATGCTCACATAGGCGTGCACGGCAGCCGTAATAGCCGCAACCTTTTTGTCTTTTGCTTCAAGAGCCGAAGCCAGAGTAGCACCTTTTTCGGCATCTGCTTTGACAACCTCTTCAACAGCCTCCAGAATGTTATGATCCTCAATAAAAGCAGTTGTAAGATCACCCCTGCGAAACGCCGGGTTGCGCATAACTGCTTTATGGAAGGGTATATTGGTCTTTACTCCCACAACCACATACTCGTAAAGAGCTCTTTCCATTCTGGCAATCGCTACATCTCTAGTTTTTGCCCAGACACAGAGCTTCGAGATCATTGAGTCATAATACGGAGAAATCGTATAACCTGTATGTACTCCGCTGTCCACTCTGACTCCCGGACCACCTGCAGATCGGTATCCCCGGATCTTTCCAGGAGAAGGAGCAAAATCATTTAACGGATCTTCTGCATTGATCCTGCACTCAATAGAATGCCCGTCGATAACGATATCTTCCTGCTCAAACTCAAGCTTTTCTCCCCAGGCTATCCTGAGCTGCTCCCTTACAATATCAATACCGGTGACCATCTCAGTTATTCCATGTTCCACCTGCAAACGGGTATTGACTTCAAGGAAATAAAATTTACCTTTTGAATAAAGAAACTCTACTGTCCCTGCGTTTACGTAGCCAATCGTCTTTGCTACTCTTACGGCGGCTTCTCCCATCTGCGCCCTGAGTTCAGGGGTCATGATAGGAGACGGAGCTTCTTCAATAAGCTTCTGATGCCTTCTCTGGATAGAGCATTCCCTATCCGAGAGGTAAACTGTGTTCCCATACCCATCGGCCAGAATCTGAATCTCTATGTGTCTGGGTTCCTCTACATATTTTTCGATAAAAACCGAAGAGTCTCCAAAAGCTGAGCCAGCCATTTGCCTGGTAGAACTAAGCGCAGTGGCAAGTTCTTCCCTGGAATGAACTACTTTCATCCCGATTCCACCGCCTCCTGCGGATGCTTTAATCAAAACCGGATAGCCTATCTCTTGAGCTACCTTTAGAGCTTCGTCCACATCCTCAACTGCGTCCTTTGTCCCGGGCACAACGGGTACACCGGCCTTTATCATAAGATTCCTGGCTCTGATCTTGCTCCCCATCTCAGCAATGACATGGCTGGGAGGGCCGATGAATATGATCCCTTCTTCTTCACAGCGTTTTGCAAAGACAGGGTTTTCGGAAAGGAAGCCGTATCCCGGATGGATTGCATCGGACCCGGTATTTTTTGCAACTGCGAGGATAGCTTCCATATTGAGGTAGCTCTGGCTGGAAGGAGCCGGGCCTATAAGGTAGGCCTCGTCTGCATATTTGGCAAAGAGGGCATTTTTGTCGGCTTCCGAACAGACAGCCACAGTGGAAATCCCAAGTTCCCGGCAGGCACGCATGACCCTTATCGCAATCTCACCGCGATTTGCAATGAGTACTTTTTTGAACATAACACCTTCCACCTCGTTATATTTATTCAACTGACAGGATTATGTCACCGGGAGATACTGAATCTCCTTCGGAAACAAAAATTTCTTTTACGGTACCTGAATGGGGAGCATGGACAGAGTTTTCCATCTTCATAGCTTCGATGACAGCGACTGTATCTCCTTCTGCCACTATGTCTTCAACCTTGACCTTAAGAGAAAGAACCATACCCTGCATTGAGCTGCTAATACCTCCTTTAACGGACTCGACACTCGGCTTTCTTTGGGAAGCTTCGGATATGGAAACTCCACCACCTATAGGCTCGATCTTGACCTCGTAAACCTCATCGTCCACCTCGACCTTGAAATGGGTTGGGACTGTATACTCCTGCTGAACTGCAGGGGAGGGGGCAACTGCTGCGAGAGATTCTTCTTCCATTTCTCCTTTGAGGAACTTGGGGGCGATAGCCGGATAGAGGATGTAGGTAAGTATATCTTCTTCGGACTTTGCGATGCCCATTTCCTCTGCTTCTTTTTTCCTCTTCTCGTATTCAGGCTTAAGGAGGTCTGCAGGCCGACAGTGAATAGGTTCCTCGTCTCCGATTATCTTGCCTATAATCTCCGGGCTAATCGGAGCAGGTGATCGCCCGTAAAGCCCGCGGACGTAGTCTTTTACTTCTTTGGGAATAACCTTGTAGCGTTCGCCCATGAGTACATTAAGCACTGCCTGAGTACCGACTATTTGACTTGTGGGAGTAACAAGAGGTGGATATCCAAGTTCTTCTCTAACCCTTGGCATTTCAGTAAGAACAGCGGCGTATTTGTCAAGAGCATTCTGTTCCTTTAACTGAGAAACCAGATTTGATAGCATTCCTCCAGGAATCTGGTAGATAAGGACCTTCGTATCGATCTGCTCGGTAATCGGGTCAAGAATTCCCCTATATTTCTCTTTTAAGCCCTTAAAATAATCGACAACCTCCTCAAAAGCTCCCAAATTCAGGCCAGTATCATAAGGAGTGCCTTTAAGGGCTGCAATAACAGTCTCAGTTGGAGGCTGAGAAGTCCCCCAGGCGAGAGGAGAAAGTGCAGTATCCAGAATATCCACTCCTGCACTACAGGCTGCCATATAGCTCATAGGAGCCATTCCTGAGGTACAGTGGCAGTGCAGGGAAATAGGGAGGGAAATCTCTTTCTTGATGGCACTGATTATATCAATGGCTTCGTGAGGTGAGAGAAGGCCTGCCATATCTTTAATGCAAATGGAATCACACTCGAGTTCTTCAAGTTGTTTTGCAAGTTCCACGTATTTCTCAACTGTATGCACCGGACTAATGGTGTAACAAACCGTACCCTGTACGTGAGCGCCAAGCCTGTTTGCTACTTTAATTGACATTTCCATGTTCCGTACATCGTTGACAGCATCGAAGATACGGAAAATATCAATTCCGTTCTGGTAGGATTTAGTAACGAATTTCTCGACCACGTCATCCGAATAGTGCCTGTACCCTACGAGGTTCTGGCCCCTGAGCAGCATCTGAGCACTGGTATTATTCATCTTTTTCTTGATTTCCCTCAGGCGCTGCCAGGGATCTTCATTGAGGTAGCGGATACAGCTATCAAAGGTAGCGCCTCCCCACATTTCAAGGGAGAAATACCCGATCTGGTCCAATTGTTCAACCATTTCGAGCATGTCTCTTGTCCGCATTCTGGTTGCCAGGAGAGACTGGTGAGCATCCCGGAGGACGGTTTCGGTAATTTTTACACTCATGGATGAACCTCTTAAAATCGAATCAAAATAACTTGTTCTGCTTATCCTGATAGCATACTCTTCGGGACTAACTTTTATCCGGTGGATTCTGTTTGATATTTCCAGAACTATCCGGGTTGAAATTTTGATCCGGTTTGAGTAAAGTGTGTAAATCCCCTGCCTGCAATTCCTATGCAATTTCCCTTGATTTTGCCGGAGAAAGGGTTTTTCGGTTAGATTTAGCCGAATTCCCTGAAAGCAAGCAGAGGAAAATGAATTTTACAAACTAAAACGCAATACTCGACAGTTATCACGTTGATATGAATTCTGTAATATACCATTGTTAACAAGTATATACTTTTCGGCTGTTGACATTAAATAAGCATAGTTTTCAAGGAGAAAATGTATGATTAAAAAGAGTTCAAATCTAGAAGAGGAGGACTCCTTGACCTGAGAGAAAACAGAATATCCAAATGGGCTTTAAAATATATAAAGTTGAGAAAATACTTAAAAATTAGAAAATTAAAAGGCAGATTTGCTTGAGACAAAGAAAGAGTCTCCATAGATCTACCCTCTGTATGTAAATTAAGTGCTTTCTTTTCTCCCTACAAAAAACCATTGATCGTATGTTCCCTCAGAGTCCGTATTGTCCACAATCTCACCTTTTACCCCTGCTCTGAGGAGGGCCTCGGCAAGAATTTCAATCTCGGGTTTGCTGCTAACTGTAAAGAGCAGGAGAGCGTCTTCGCCTGCAACCGAGACCGCCTCTCTCATAATGCCTGTCCAGAGTTGTTTGTTAAATTCATAGACAAGCCCAAGCATAAATCCCATCACGGTATCAAAGCTTCCTGGCTCGAAGTACCTGGAAAGAACAGTTGCGTCCATTACCATGGCTCTTTGAGGGTTCAGCACTCCCTGCTCAAGTCCCTGGCAAACTGCACATTTGTTGATTTCTACAGCCAGCGGGTCCAGCCCAAGCCTGTAGAGAGCAAGTGTGGACATCCCGTTCCCACAGCAGACTTCAAGAAGCCTACCTTCAGGATAAAATCCCTTTTTTTGAAGAATATCAAAGATTCCTGCTACTCTCTGCACACGATTTTCAGAAAAAATGCAACTGTAAGGCTCAGGCCTGACAGCACAACCTGGACAGAGGTTCCGGTTTACTAGCATTAAGGAGTAATACTCATTTACAGCATTCCGCCAGCTTTCGGAAGACATCTCAATATCTTTTTCAGGTAGATTAAAGGTAAGAAGCGAATCTACAAGAGCTTCAAACTCATTTTTCAAAGGAGATGCTGCAAGTGCTCCCGTAAAAACCGACCAGAAATCAACAGGTACGTCCTCATCTGCCGGATTAAAGAGCAACAGACCGAGCGTGTGCTTCCCTTCCCGAACCCTCAGGAGCCGCAGCTGTTCCCCTGAAAAGTTTCGGATTCCATTGAGATACTGCAGCGTACGCTCAATGGATCTCTGGGCGAGATAACTCTCTTCCACAAAATAGATCTCTTCATTGATGCCAAGGAGTTCCTGTAAAAGCATATTTGTTTAGATTCGGATAATCTAATATCAAGATTTCGAAAAAGAGATTTACATTTAACCCCTTCCAAATTTAGAAACCTTGTAAAGCAAGAACCAGCCGAAAAATTCACTCAAAACTCTATAATCACCGAAAAATAAGGAAAAATGCGAAAAACAGGAAAAAATAACTGTAATTTTGTAAGATTGTAACCTTGAAAAATTAGTCCGCTTGAACTAAAAGAAACTAGAGCGAAAAAACCAAACATTATAAATTAATCCTCTCAAGCGCAACGAGAAGGACCCCGTGCTGTTGCGATTACATCGCAACTCCCAGAAAATATTCGATTTCCTGTGATCCCGAAGTACAATTAGGTGGAGAAGTTCATTGCTTTAAACCATAAAATTAGTCCTCTCGAGCGTAGCGAGAAGGACCGCGTACTCCCGAGGCGCAATTCGGGTGGCGCAACTCGGGCGAGGCGCAAGGCAGGGAAAACTTCTTATAAAATTATTCATAAACAAAAAAAGAAATAAGTAGTTGAGAAGTGAATAAAGGAACAAAAAGGCATTAAAAGCGAAATAAGAAGTAAAAGACTCCAATATAAGCAAAGGTATTTATAGAATCTAATTACAAAATCAAGGATTAAAAGGAATACATATTAGCAACAAAAGTAGATTGGAGGATAATATGGCAAAAGTGATACCATTCGCACCAATTGAGCGTCTAATAAGAACTGCAGGTGCTCATAGAGTAAGTGAAAGTGCTGGAATGGCCCTTACGGAAATTCTGGAAGAATACGGACTTGAAATTTCCAGAGAAGCAATAAAACTTGCAGAGCATGCAGGCAGAAAAACCGTAAAAGCTGAAGACATAAAATTAGCAAAAGAGATGCTGTAAGTTAAAGCCGGAAACCCCTGAAAATATAGTTTCCAGTGAGATCTGCTTTAAGGTAGATAATAAAAATAAAATGCTGAGAAACAGCATTTCCTCATTTTTACTTTAATATTAGTTATGAGGTTGCGGATTCAAGCCCCAATACAGTGAGAGATTCCACAGGGCAAATCTTTGAGCAGATTCCACAGCGGATGCAGGCTTCGTCACTGATAATTGTAGCTCTGTCTACGATCCGAATTGCCAGTTCAACGGTATCAGGATAAAAATCGTCACTCTTCATCAGTTTTGTATTCACAGAGCAAACGGAATAACAGATTCCACACCCAACGCACTTTTTGGACTGTACTATTTTTTGTTTTTCTAACCTGCCTTTGCTATAAAATCACCTCGAAAATTCCAGAAAACTGCCAGACAACGCGAGTAAACCGCAAGAAGCTGTAAAAACAGGAGCTGACCAAAAAAATATAATAATAAAATTAGATTTGTTCTGTTAAAAAATATTTGATATCTTTTAAAATATATGAGGATTTTGAAGAACCTCACAGGAAGTTAAACTCCGAAAACCAGATCAACGAGACCTATACCTGTGACAGTAAGGACGGTTACTAGAATTCCTGCCATCATAACCCCTGCAGCAATCGCAGGAAACGAGTGCTTGAACTTCACCCCGAACACAAATGCTGCTGCGCAACCTGACCAGGCCCCTGTAGCCGGCAGGGGTATGGCTACGAAGATCGCCAGAGCAAGGAGTCCATATTTTTCAAAACTTTCGGTATTGTTTTGGCGGGTCCTTGAAAAGAGCCAGATGAAAAAGGTATCAAATATCCGGTAGCGTCTGAGATAATTCGAGACCGGTTCAAGGAAGAGCAGAAGGGGAATCACAGGAAGAAGATTCCCAAGCACTGAGAAGAAAAAGGCCTCGAAAGGCCCCATTCCATAGATACCCATGGCAACAGGAATTGCCCCTCTCAGTTCCGAGACGGGAAGAGCTCCCAGAATAAGGACTGCAATCCAGTGGGGAACAGACCCTAACATTTCTATTAATAATGTTTCAACAGACATAGTAATCAGGATTTATTAATTCCATATGTTCTTGGTTTAATATTCTTAATATTCTTAATATTCTTAATATTCTTTGTTTAATATTCTTTGTTTAATATTCTTAGTTTAAGATTCTTGGGTTAATATTCTTTGTTTAATATTCTTAGTTTAAGATTCTTGGGTTAATATTCTTAGTTTAAGATTCTTGGGTTAATATTCTTAGTTTAAAAAAAAGGTCAGATTCGATACCCTTCAACCTTTCTTCAGAGACCTGGCTTGTAGAGATTCATTCTCGATTCATTTGAACTTAAGATTCACTCGAACTCAATCTGCGTTAGAAAGTACAAAATGCGCTAGCAAGGCTTCGAGCTGAATCTTTTCGCTGGCTCCTTCAGTGAGCCTGAAATCGATTTCCCCGATTATATCTACCAGTTCGACTATGCGCTTTTCAGAAAGCCCGAGGTCCAGAACTATCCGATTGTCCATACTGGATATCGCCCTGTAAATCTGCCCGATTATATCCTCACCGGAGAGCCCCTCTTCATAGAGCAGCCTGTTGAGTTCCTTTCTGGCAGCCCTGAAATTCCCAAGCAGGGCAGTTTCTACCAGGCTTATAATGTCTTCAGGGTTTGCGGTTGAAGTAGTCCTGTAAATGGTTTCCCTGGATATAGGTTTTTCCGGATCTATGAAGGCAGCAGCCTGAAGAGAATTCACTGCCTTCCTCATATCTCCCTGGGCCACGTAAATAAGAGCTTCATACCCATCTTCAGTGATGGATAAAACCTGATCTTTAGCTATGTATTCAAGGCGTTTTTTGATAGCCTCATCGGAAAGACGTCTGAACCTGTAGACTGCACAACGGGACTGGATAGGCTCGATAATCTTGGAAGAATAGTTGCAGGAAAGAATAAAACGGCAATTGCTGCTAAAGCGTTCCATAGTCCTTCTGAGTGCAGATTGAGCATCCGGCGTCAGTGCATCAGCTTCATCCAGGAAGATAATCTTGAATCCGGCTCCTCCTATGGGGGCAGTTTTTGCAAAGTTTTTAATTTTTGTCCGGACAACATCGATACCCCTCTCATCCGATGCGTTGAGTTCGGTAAAATTTTCACGCCAGAGGGCTTCCCCGAAAATCTCCCTTGCAATAGAAACTGCAGAGGCCGTTTTCCCGACACCCGGAGGCCCGGAAAAGAGGAGATGGGGGAGGTTTTTCGTTGCAACATAGGACTTCAGGCGTTCGATGGCTTCATCCTGCCCTATCACCTGTTCCAGCCTGACAGGCCTGTATTTTTCGATCCAGATCTCTTCTTTAATCGTTTAGTCCTCCATTAATGCTTGCACCTTAATTAGAGAAGATAATATTTAAACTTTCGAATGTTTGCGATTTTTGCTGCATATCGACTGCATTTCGAAGAGCGATGATTCTGCGGAATTACAGCCAGGATACGAACGTATAGGAAGCAAGGAATAAAAGAATAACATAGCTTAAAAATTATAGAGATTATGATTTTAAAAGTCAACGAGTAATACACCTCTCACTTCCGCACTTCTAAACAGAAAAAAGTATGGAAAAATCGACACATTTTCCTTGTCTGCGGAGGGCTTTCAGGCCAGAAAAGTTCGGGAGCGTCGTCCAGCTGATCTCCGGTGCACTTTGGAATTCCCGAAAAAGACGACGATTTCCCTACTGTGACTCCCCTACTATACAAACGTTCCTCGGAAAGGAGAAAACCGTATGAGCCGGTTCCAGAGGAATAACCTGTCTGGAAGCATGGAAAATTAAAAAGGCTTAACCCATGTACACAGTATGCAGGGTTTCATAGATGGGACCTTCTGAATTCAGTGTGCTTTTCATTAAAACCACTTTATCTACCCACATGCTACCAAGTTCTACATCTTTTAACTCTTTAAGTATATTTATGAAAGCGTTTTTCTGATCTTTATTGAGGAATTTCACCCTGGCAAGAGTGGCATGGGCAGTAAATTCCCTGTTATCTTTTTCGAATTTGAAAGGCTTCAGTAAATTCTCTACATCGTCATGCAACGCCCAGAAATTTCCGGCTGCGCCCAGCCAGAGAACTTTAGGGTTTGCAGGCTTGGGAAAAACCCCAAGTCCCCCGACTCTCGCTTCGAAAGGCTCGCATGTAATGGAATCGAGAGCTGCGGAAAGCGCTGGAATCGTTGATTCATCCACATCCCCCAGGAACTTCAAAGTTATGTGAACGAGTTCAGGGTCAACAAACTTCAGATCAAAATCAGAGAATCTATCTTGAAGCTCCCGGATCTTCTCCGTAAAACCGGGATCTAACTCCAATGCTATAAATGTCCTGATCAAAGCTTTCACCAATCTTAATTGAAAAAAGAACCAGAAAAATCTTCCTGTGAACTTTTTCTTAGAAAAGGTGAATTCGAATATTGTTTTAGGAGGAATTGTAAACCTGCCTGAAGATGCTATTAGAAAAAAGAGGTGAGGAGAAAGAAGTGCAAAAAGGCGAGAAGGGGAAAAGAAGAAGAGATCAAAGCAACCACAGGGCAATTATAATATATAAGATATAACAGTACAGAAGAGTAAACAAGCTTAAGTATTTATGTAGTTGTCTTTAATGTTAACCTGGGAAAAACAACGTAAACCAGAGAAAAAAACATTAAGTTAAAAAAATAATAACACTAATTTGAGAAAAATAATGTTAGTTCGAAGAAATAATATTAACTTCAAAAACAAAAAGCAGAACCGCAAATAGATTGCCAAAAGAATAAAAAAGCGGTGGATCATATGGATAGAGCACGTATAATTGCAGAAACGGCAGCCCGGATTTCCATGGAAGTTGATGCTGCCGCAATTATGGTTTCCGGGGAACTAAATTTTGAAGGGATCGAAACGGGGGGGATTCCGGTCTACTACATTTCCATGCGCCCGAAAAGCATAATAGACCATCTGGTCGCCACAGGAAAAGATGGAAAGAACCCTCTAAAGGAGCTTAGCGACCAGATCAGCCAGCAAGCCGCAGGCAATGCTGACCACCTGCAGCAGGCTGCAGCTATAGAGTACGTGCTTGGAGAACAAAAAGGCGGGATTATCGTAGGCGTGATTGAAACCCGCGGTTCCAGTTCGATTATCGTACATAATCTCGACGAAAACCCCATTGTAAAGGCCGTAAAGGAGTGTCAGGAGAGGATAAAACCGGAAGTAATGAGTGCAATTATGAAAATTTCTTTTGACATTGCCCTAACAGGAAGGGAAGGACAAAAAATAGGAACTGCCTTTATTATAGGAGATTCCGAAGAGGTCCTGAAACGCTCTCACCAAATAATCCTTAATCCTTATGCAGGCCATGATGAAATTTACCGGAATGTCCTTGACAAGAGAAACTGGGAGTCCATAAAAGAATTTGCCCAGCTTGATGGAGTTTTTGTGGTAGATGAATCAGGCATTATTCATGCAGCGGGGCGCTACCTTGATGTTGATGGGAAAAACGTAGATATCGAAAAGGGACTGGGGGGCAGGCATGTTTCAGCAGCCGCAATCAGCAGAGATACGGTTGCGATCGCAGTTACTATATCAGAGTCGGGTGGAGTTCTCAGGATATATAAAGATGCGAAAGAAATAATCTGCATGGAATGCATGAGGCCTGCAATAAGATACATCTAAAATAAGATACATCTGAACATGATAATAAAAAATTTAATCGCACTGCAGAAATGTTTAATTGCAGACTGTTAAAGACCGGATATTTTCAATAAAGTATAGAGATAAAAAATACAGAGGTTCATAAAGAAAATATATTTCTCAATGTGCAGAGAAATTAAGAAAGTAGGGTGAGTTCATGAGAAGGCAACTTTTTTACATTCCTTTTAGCCTTACATTCCTTCTTCTTTTAATTCTTATTCTAATCTTCGGACTTGGTTTTCTCTTTTTTGGAGTTATTATTTCCGCCTTTATGAAAATTGGCTTCTCTACAGGGGATGCACTCCTTATTCTGGTACTGTCCCTTGTCGGAAGCAGCATCAATATTCCTGTGGCAACCCTGAAGTCCGAAATTCCGGTAGTTAGAGATAACTATGTCCGTGTTTTTGGCGTTTCTTACAGGGTCCCAATCCGGCGCATGACAAGAAACGAAACAACAATTGCCGTCAATGTAGGAGGAGCAATCATCCCTGTCCTGATTTCAGCCTATCTCCTTATAAAATTCCCTTCATCTCTCCTTCTTGCAGGGGCTGGGGTCTTAATAGTTACACTCATAACCTATTCCATAGCGAGGCCAATTCGAGGGCTAGGAATCGCGACGCCTGCATTGGTTCCACCACTTACGGCTGCCCTTGCTGCGATCCTGCTGACTTCGGTTTTTCAAATTCCGGACTGCCCGATTGACCAGTGCCGCGTTGTCACTGCCTATGTAGGAGGAGTGCTCGGAACATTAATAGGAGCCGACCTCCTTAACCTGAGAAAAATCAGGAACCTGGGAGCTCCGATTGCAAGTATAGGGGGAGCAGGAACGTTTGACGGAATATTTTTAAGTGGGTTTATTGCCCTTCTCCTGATTTAACAACGAATCAGTTAACAGAGATCAGAAAGCAGTCATAAGGTTAAAAATGTAAAGAGAATTAACTGAAAATACGCACATGATATTCTTCGAATAACATGTCCAAATAAATGAAAGCACTTGAAAGCGCTTTCATGCCAGGAAAAAGGAAGAGAAAAGTGAAGAGAAAAAAGGGGGATTTAAAGTGACCACCCTTTTTTAATTAGAATTTTCAAGATAATTCTCTTAACCCCTCCTTTTTAGAAAAGTCTGACAAAGAGTTATTCCGAAAACTCCTGCAAGCACCTCGAAACCAGAAGTTTTTGCGGGAGTTTCTATTCCGGCTTTTTCCTCAGGAAGACTACTGCTACCATCTTTTAAATCGTTAGGCTTACTCTCGATAAGAGGAGCAGAGTGTGTAGAGGATACAGACTCATTCGAGACATTTTCAGAATTATTGATGCCTGAAACAGCTTTATCCTCTACAGTAACATCGGTTGCTGGATAGATAATATACCCTTCCGGAGAAGTGCTGCCCTTTCCCTCATCTGAGGTCTGGAAATACCAGGAATCGGTGAAATAAGTCTTTTTATCCTTATCAAGATTCAGAGTGATAGATTTTGAATTTTTCAGGACGATCTCACTTTCTGAAGATTCCTTTACTTCAAAACCCTGATATTCGTCTCCATTTTTGATAAGCATCACATTATCTTTATCAATGAGCCAGGTATACTTAAAGACTGCAAAGGAATCAGCAGCACTTGTGAATACAGTATCTACATAAGTGATAAAGTAAAGCTGGTCTTTTTTATCTCCGAAATCCGCAGTTGCAGTAAAGGTTTTATCAGTAACATTTCCATTTGTATTTACAATTCCTGACTCGAGTTCTTCCCCATTTTTATATAGTGCAAACCATACCTTTTCGCCTTCAACGTCAACCTGGTTAACTACCAGAGAATAATTACTCCCAAGATCCCAGGAATCTCCGGCCTTTAATGTTTTTTTCTCGCTGGAAGTCTGAGAAACTACAAGGTTTGCAAGCTGGGTGGAGTCGTTTCCAACGGTAACATACGGTTTTCCAAACCAGGGGAGCTTATAGTAGAACATCCCACCAAGCTTCTCAGGAGTTGTATTGGCGTTCAGTTCAAGGTCGGAAACAAGTTCATATTTGGAGGAAAACGGACGGGTAGTATACACAAGTTCTTCTTCGCCTATCACATGGTTTCCGGGGTTGCTATTTCCGAGTTCATTCTGGCCATCTTTTTCGACATACTGAAGGCGTTCACCCCACCAGTTTTCAGAAGCTACAAAATCCTTGTGTTTATTTACAGGGTAGTTAAAGCCACCAAAAGTGGTCGCATTCCAGCTAAAACCGTTAGATAAGGTTTCATTGGTGTCAAAAGGAAAACCTCTCAAAGTGTAATTTCCAGGGCTACTAAGCTCTTTTGCAGGGTAGATAATATAGCCTTGAGGAGAAGTGCTGCCCTTACCTTCATCTGAGGTCTGGAAATACCAGGAATCGGTGAAATAAGTCTTTTTATCCTTATCAAGATTCAGAGTGATAGATTTTGAATTTTTCAGGACGATCTCACTTTCTGAAGATTCCTTTACTTCAAAACCCTGATATTCGTCTCCGTTCTTGATAAGCATCACGTCATCTTTGTCAATGAGCCAGGTATACTTAAAGACTGCAAAGGAATCAGCAGCACTTGTGAATACAGTATCTACGTAAGTGATAAAGTAAAGCTGGTCTTTTTTATCTCCGAAATCCGCAGTTGCAGTAAAGGTTTTATCAGTAACATTTCCATTTGTATTTACAATTCCTGACTCGAGTTCTTCCCCATTTTTATATAGTGCAAACCATACCTTTTCGCCTTCAACGTCAACCTGGTTAACTACCAGAGAATAATTACTCCCAAGATCCCAGGAATCTCCGGCCTTTAATGTTTTTTTCTCGCTGGAAGTCTGAGAAACTACAAGGTTTGCAAGCTGGGTAGAATCGTTTCCAACGGTAACATATGTTTTTCCAAACAAGGGAAGCTTATAGTAGAACATCCCACCAAGCTTCTCAGGAGTTGTATTGGCGTTCAGTTCAAGGTCGGAAACAAGTTCATATTTGGAGGAAAACGGACGGGTAGTATACACAAGTTCTTCTTCGCCTATCACATGGTTTCCAGGGTTGCTATTTCCGAGTTCATTCTGGCCATCTTTTTCGACATACTGAAGGCGTTCACCCCACCAGTTTTCAGAAGCTACAAAATCCTTGTGTTTATTTACAGGGTAGTTAAAGCCGCCAAAAGTGGTCGCATTCCAGCTAAAACCGTCAGATAAGGTTTCATTGGTGTCAAAAGGAAATCCAGAGATAACTGGAGCCGGAGCTGCAAAACCCAAAGGGGCAAGCATCAAACAAACTATAAATGAAACAAAAAGTGAAAACAAAGTTCTTTGGATATTGGGTTTCATAATGTATTATCACTCTTTTTCTTTTGTTATCAACATTTAAACACAATAAGCAAGAAAATATCAATAAATAGTGTTATATATTTTATAAAAAGTAACAACAAATAAATCTAAGTAGTTAATAAATTTTACTAATTAAACCTAAAAATAAGAGTAATAACAAACGAAATAACAAACGAAATAACAAACGAAATAACAAATGAAAAATCAAATTGCACGCTGCCATTCTACCCCAAACAGGCTGTCTGACAATTCAAGTAAAAGGCAAAAATGCGTAAAAACCCGACTTTGACATCGTATGTTAATTTATGCAGTATTTTCATACAAAAAACACGTTGCATTGACGTATTACAGTTCGGCAAAATTATATATGTCAAAAATCAATAACCATATAATACAAATTTGAACTGTATGAATAAAACAGAAGCATGAAGCCCATTTATACATTAAAAAATGTATGCTTCTGTCAAAGTAGGGTAAAAAATAAGGAGGTTAAAGCCTTTAAATTGTAAAAAAGGAATTTAAGTAATACTGAAAGTAATTGTATGACGACCTTTGAAGGTCAGAGTATTCGTGACCCCCGCGCTCCGATGTAATAAACAGATAAGAGCCTGGAGCTGAAGGACACACAGGCTCAGATATAATTAGCCCCTCACTTTGAAACGGAGGAGAGCCGCAATTCCACCCAATTTATGAAGCTTTTCTCCGGGCTCAAAAGTAGTGCTGAAAACAACAACTTTTCCCTGGGCCTGTTCGACTTCCATGAGAAGTTTGTTGACATCTTCCCCTTTTTCGCGCCCTTCCCTCAGGGTTTCGTCAGCAATAAGCAGGGTTTCGACAGCGCCGTACCCAAGAGCATTTTTAACATCTGCAAAACCATAGGCAGCTTTGCCGTCCATTGAGATTTCCCGGATAAGGTCTTCCATAAGGGCTGATTCGCGGGCTATGCGGGATTCCTGCATGATCCTGTCGACTGCGCCTCTGCGGAGAACTTCCTGAAAACCGGACATTCCGATCATGGATGTATCTTCGGTCAGGGCTTTTGAAGCCATAGCAGGCTCAGTTTCATGGAAATACTTCAAGAAATCATCTTTGGTAAATCCTGGCCCTGCAATAACTATAGATGCGTCTTCAGGAACCGCGTGCCTGAGCTGTTCAACAATTTCCCTGAAAAACTCGTTTCTTAAGCTCGTTTCCCGTTTTCCTGAAGACTGCCGGATATGGGAATAAATCTCTATCCCATAATGGTGAACAAAGCCGATATCTGCATCACCTTCTTCCACTGCAACCATAACGACCTTCGGGCGCTTCGAAGCCTCTTCGGCATCCAGAATCCGCTGGAGCTGGTCATTCTTCCAGTGCTCTTTGATAATGGAAAGATTAGTCCCGATTTCGATATTGAAGGTGTGATAGGAGCTCACGTCCATTCCTTGCTCGATCATGCCATGTATTCTCAGCCTGTTTGCAAACTTGTGAAACTCCATTTCATCAACCCTTATCCCAAGCCTGACCTTTACTTTCTCAACCTTCTCAGGGCGAATTTTGTCACTTGCTGTATCAGCCTTTCGCTTGGTAACCGCAAAAACAAGGTCGCCTTTTTCAATTATATATTTCAGATGCCAGAGGTCGTCGAGGGTTTCGGCTGTTACTGCAATTTCCCCTTCCCTTCCCTTAAGGGAACGGTTTGTAACTCTCATACCTTTTCCACTCCACTCATTTCGATCTCCTCTTCACTTCCTTTTCTCATTCCTCTTCAAGTCCCCCTTTAATATCTTCTTCGACTTTTTCTCCGGCTTCCTCTCCGAATTCCTCTCCGAATTCCTCTTCAATTTCTTCCCCGATGTCTTCAGGTTCACCTTCTACTTCAGGAGTTCCGTATTCTTTTCCTTCAGGCTCGGTTCTCTGTCCCTTCCTTTCCGGCTTCTGTCTCTTTAAGTCCGATTCTCCGGGAGGGATCATCATGGCAACCAGGTCAGGGGATGCAATCTGTTTTACGAAACGGGGATCATTGAGTTCGTCCGCATAAATCCTATATATTTTTTTCGAAATGTCATTCTGGTTAAAAGTACCGGGAACCACTTCCAGAATATAATCTCCCTGTTTCCGGACAGCAGATACGGGCCCGCCTATTACCCTTGTTTCGCCTTTGAGTTCAAGCCCGACTGCAATGCCAAGAGGCACGTCCTTGAAGTAATTACGTTCTCCACGAATGATAAAAGCCCCTTTCTTCACATATTCTCCGGATTCCGGGGTTTTTGTGACCTGCTCGGCTTTGACCCAGTAGCAGTCCCCGCTGAAATGCCCGGCTTTCCAGAGGCTGGAATAAGAAACTGAAAACTGTGCAGCCTCCTGCAGAGTAGATTCGGGAACCTCTTCTCCGCCTGTCTTGATAACCGTAAGGGGAGCACCAGGCGTCTGGGTGTGGAAGACGATATCTCTCTTTTCCATGTATTTTTTGAAAACTTCCTCATTGGTATCTACATCCCTGCCGCCCACAACCAGGAAACCGTCTGAGGACACGAACCATCTGAACCTGTCGTACCAGTGCTTTTTCCGGGAAGCCAGCAGTTTTCTCCCTGCCTTTGCAGCCTTCGATGCGGCCTTTTTCACCATAGCCTTTTTGGTATCTTCGATAGCTTTGAGCGCGCCTTCCCTCTTTTTGCTGAATTTTTTGACCTTTTCATAATATTCCTGAGCGTTCTGAGGCACTGTCTTCCTGATGTCAAGGTTGACGCTCTTCCCGTCAAGCTCCACAGTTACAGTCCCGGTTTTCTGGTCAATATTTGTAATATTTTGCGCAGCAGGCATGGTTTTTTTTGCCTGTTTCAGGATAGAGCGGATCTCGTCCCAGGAGTAACCCTTTGCTCTTGCACCGTTGAGTACGGAAAAAAGCTCTTCGATAAGCTGGTAATTTGCATAAACAATTTCTGCAATTGTATTGTTCTTCTCAATTTCTTTTTCAAACTTCGCAAGGCTCTCTTCCTGCTGGAGAAGCCGCCGTTCGAAGACCCCAAGGTTTTTCTCTTTTTTCTCAGCTTCTTTTACCTCTGCAACCTGTTCCAGAGCCTTTTTCCCGAAAAACTCATCAAGTGCAGTATTAAATGAGTCGAAATATTCTTTTTCAAATCCTGAGTAGCGAATAAGGTCAAAAGGCAGCACATCGAAAGTTTCTATCTTTCCGTTAATTTCTTTTTTCACGTGCTGGGGTTTGAGTTTAGGAGCTTCGGCTTCAACTCCAATTTGGGGTTCAATTTCGGCTTCAATTCCAGCCTGTGGTTCAATTTCAACTTCAGATTCAACCTCAGCTTCGGGTTCAATTTCAACTTCAGGTTCAACCTTAACCTCAGGTTCAATTTCAGCCTCAGGTTCAACCTTAACCTCAGGTTCAATTTCAGCCTCAAGTTCAACTCCAGGTTCTGTTTGTTCCCCTCTCTTACCTGCCATCCTCCCACTGAAGAGCGGAGAAAAGAGTTCCTGCATAGCGCTGCAGAGTCCGGAAGCGTCTTCTTCGGTTGCTTCCTTTGCAGACTTTGATTTATCAATTCCTGCCCTGGCACAAACTTCTTCTGCCAGAACTCCCCCCAGATTGAATCTTGTGGCAATCGTCCGGACAATATCAGCCGTAGATCTGGAAAAAGCCTCCATAAGGTCAGAAACCTTAGCCTCTACCGGACTCATCTGTGCCACTGGCAACTCGTAAATTTCTCCACTCCGAAGCCGCCTGTCCTTCAGAGTCACAGGATTCATGGGCAGGATAATCTTGTTTTCCGAATCAACAATAAGCAAGTTTCCCCGAGCAAAAAGCTCCACAATAAGAGTATTTCTGACTCCTGCCCTCTCGATCCCGATTTTCACGATCCTGTCAAAGTCGTGCTGCTCTACAGACATGATCCTGCCCCCAGACAGGTATTTTCTAAGCAGCATTGGAAAAGCCTGCGGAAGCGTGGGGCTTACCCTGAAGTTTTTACTTAGATGGATGCGCTTCCCAACCTCAATAACCAGGTTGTCCCTGCCATGGTGATAAACGTAAAGGTTGATGCGGATCTCCCCACTGGCTGGCTGGTAGATCTTCCCTACCTTCGCATCAATAATGGATTTAGGACCCGCTGACAGCTCGGCAACGACTGCAGCAACGTCGGCACTTGACATATCCTGTTTCATGAAGTGGATATAAGAGAGGATTCATGTATAAGTGTTACTGTAGAATTCTTTTTACAGTAGAGTTATGCCTCCCGAATTTCGCTTCGGGAGCACGAAGTCCTTTTCGCTTCGCTCAAGAGGACTTATTGATGGAGATAGTTTTAGTAGAAGTTTTGAAAGGGATTGGAAGGAAAAGAAATCGGAAATTTCGTCTTCGACCTATCTTGTCCCGCACCTTCGGTGCGGCTTTTCCGCAAGGACGGAAAAAGAAAAAAGTTTAGAGTTCCCTCAAGAGGCGAAAGCCTAAGTAGTCATTGCAGTTCCTGGGGCCGACTCTGTCGCGAGAAGCTGAACGACAGTCCCGAGCACTGCGGATCCAGCTACCGCCCCTATATACTAGGTACGAGCCATCTCCATCTTCCCAGGCACTACCATCAGAAAGAGCTCCAGTATAGCCACCATGCCATCTGTCCTGAACCCATTCCCAGACATTCCCATGCATATCATAAAGACCCCAAGGATTAGGTTTCTTCTGGCCAACTGGATGAGTTTCAGAACCTGAATTTTTATCGTACCACGCATATTCATTAAGCTTTGACTCATCATCACCGAAGGAATACCTTGTATTTGTTCCGGCTCGGCAGGAATATTCCCATTCAGCTTCTGATGGTAAACGATATTTATCAGCGCCTTCCTTTTCATTCAGTTTTTTAACAAATTCTTGAACATCTTCCCACGAAACACTTTCTACAGGCCGTTCTTCACCTTTGAAGCTTGAAGGAGTATTTCCCGTAACCTTCTCCCACTGTTTTTGAGTGACTGGATATTTACCCATATAAAAAGAGTTTTTAATTATTACTCTGTGAACCGGTTTCTCTTGACCATTATCTTCCGAACCCATCATGAACTCGCCTGCGGGGATCAGTAAGAATTCCATATTTGTAGAAGAGCTGGTGAAGGTTTTAGGGATTTCTTGTTCCCGATACTTTTCCAGAACATACGATTTTTCAATATCTTCATTTTCTAAGTAGCATTGAACAGTATGAATATACGTCTTAACACTCATTCTGCCGGCCAGAAGATCCTCCAGAGAATTTTTTATTTCTCCATCGATTTCTGTTAATTCCTCTGGTTTTTCATAGGAATCAACAAGAACATTCATGGAGATGTCATAAATAGTAGCTGGAAGTTCTTTTCGGATATTTTTTACCAATTTGTTTTTATTTCTTATGAATTCCTTCTCTTTAACTTTCAAGGGATTCTTTGCGATTAGAATTTTTCCTTCTACCTGGGTTTTCATAACGGGAGACTGAGAACATCTTTTTGCCGTTTTTTTGCGGGCATATTCATACAAATCATTTATGTATATGAAACCGTCTTCATCCTCGTCTGCGCTGCCATTTTCCAGACCTTCCAGCAAGTATTTAGTAAAAACTCCGTGTTTGAGTTCTGTATCTTCCTTTGCTTTCGGTGATCCTATCAGACCTGTAGATGTAAGAATAACAGTACCTGATCCAGAGGAGTAATTAGAAAGTGCTTCTTCTAAGTCGTCTCCTTTTATTCCGGCAACACCACTATAGCAGCAATCAAGAACGATAATAACTGATTTAAGCGACGGATATCTCATGCACCTGTTGATGTAATCAAAATTTAATGATGTTGCCAGAGGACAATCTTCTTTAGCGTCCTTGAATAGCAAACGCAGTCCATTATCCAGATGTTTTTTTCCATGACCGGAAAAATAAATGAAAACAAGGTCGTCATGATTTGCGTTTTTCAATATTTTTTCAATTTTGATCCTTGCATCTATAAAGGTACTGTCTATTGATTCTTCAACTTCATCAAATCCACAAATATCTTTATTCAGCAGGACTTCCTTCATCGAAAGAGCATCAGCTACTGCAAAACGTAATTCCTTTTTTGAATCAGGATAATTATTTCCAATAACAAGCCCGATTCTCTTGCCAGTCATGATGCTAACACATGATATTATTCATTAGAATTCATGAAACGACTCAGACCTTCACAGATTGATAGCTGCGGGTTTTCTTCAAAAAATTTAGATACTTTTGTAAGAGGCAATTTTGAAATTTTAACCGTACTTCCGTCAGGGTATTTTAATTCAATTTCAGCAGTTGGCCTGTACTCAAGCCATGTCTTCATCGCATCAAGGATTATAGTAGCGAAAACTTCTCCTGTTATACCGAAAACTGCAAGTGTGCTAAAAATAGTTGATAAGTCAGTTCGCTCCCCTTCAGAGCACTTAAGTTTTAAAGGTTCTATCCAACCATCAGGTATACTCCTGCAAATTGAACTGTATAACTGGCAGCACTGTTCCTGCCAGTATTCCGAAGAATATTCAACACCGCCAGATTTCAATATGAGAGAAAAATTAAATTTATCAGGAAATCCTTGCATTTTGCCACCAGTTATTCCACAATTAAAAACTTAGATTTTCTTTAGGGAATATATGGTTTGCTATTTACATTCATAAAGAAGTAACATTTTTACAAAAATAAAATTGTCCCGAAATATTTAGGATAACTGGCTATCTGAAAATTATTTGCAAAAAATAAGAAGGTTACAGTTCTCTCAAGAGGCGAAAGCCCAGGTTGCCGAAACGGCTTTCGGCTTCGCGCTTGAAACGGCCAGCTGAACGACAAAATAGAACAGTGCAGTACCAGCTGCCCCCACGAGAAACCCGATCTGAACTGTCTTCATCTTTCCACACGATTCCATTTGAAGGAGACCCATTGTAATTTTCATGCCATTCGTCTTGTACCCATTCCCAGACATTCCCATGCATATCGTAAAGGCCCCAGGGGTTTGGTTTTTTCTGGCTAATTGGGTGAGTCTTACTACCTGAGTTTTCAGCGTACCAGGCATATTCATTAAGCTTTGACTCATCATCACCAAAAAAATACCTTGTTTGCGTACCAGCCCTGCAGGCATACTCCCATTCAGCTTCTGAAGGTAAGCGGTATTTATCAGTGCTTTCTTCTGAATTCAGTTTTTTAACAAATTCTTGAACATCTTCCCAGGACATCATCTCAGCAGGCCGATCTTCACCCTTGAAGTGTGAAGGGTTATTTCCCATAATCTTCTTCCATTGTTTTTGCGTGACAGACGATTTACCCAGGTAAAAAGAGTTTTTAATTGTTACTTTATGGACCGGGTATTCGCAATCTAATCTGTCCTTCTCTTCAGGACGTGAACCCATTTCAAATTCACCGGCTGGGATCAGTACAAATTCCATGCCTGTAGAAGGACTGGAAAAGGTTTCATGATTTTCCGGGTTTCCAGAGTTTGCCAGAACAGATGAGCTCTCAATCTCTTCTTTTTTCAGGTATTCTCTAACTGTATTAATATAATTTTTAAGATTAGTTTTGCTTTCCACAAGGCCCACCCACTAAAGTTTATTATTACTATATCATGCTCTATAATTCTATAGCATTTATTGTAGTTCATGTTAAAAATTAAATCTTACTGCCATAGAACATCTTGGACCAAAAACAGCTATGCAACCCATCATACTAAAAAGAATTTATCTAAACCCGGATTGACTGTTAAACTATTTTAAAAAAACTCATATAACCAAAAGTAAAATATGAGTTAATTTATCTTAGAAAACCCCTAACTAAATCCTAACAAAAAGATCCAAAACCCGGAAAAACCTAGAACCATGGACAGTAGAACCGCCCGTTTTCTAAAATCCCGCTTTCAGAATTATTACAAAAATGCCGAAATTGGTCTCCCTGACCACCTGCCTAACAGAGAGTGGGCTTTTATCTTCTATGACGATATGCCTGAAAAGATGATGCATAGGCACAAATCTTTCGGCTCGTCAGGCGAGGCTCTTGATTATCTTTATGGCATGTCTCCTGCCCATGTTTACAATTCTACGGCTTATTATGAATATCCTGATGCAAAGAAGATGAATGAAAAGAACTGGCTTGGGGCAGAGCTGATTTTCGACCTTGATGCAGACCACCTGCCAAATGCCCCTAAAAATTATTCGGATATGCTTGAGCTTGTAAAAAAGGAGACTTTCAAGCTCATGGATTTTCTTTTAGACGATTTCGGATTTTTAGAACAGGAAGTTGAGCTGGTGTTTTCCGGGGGGAGAGGGTACCACTTCCACGTTACGAGTCCGAAAGTCCTGACGCTTGGGAGTGCTGAGAGAAGGGAAATTGTGAATTATGTCAGCGGGAAAGATCTCGATTTCAAATATTTTTTCAGGGAAGTTGCAATGGATGGGGAATTCGGGACAGGGTCGAAGACTTTCAAAGGGATAAAGAATGTGCCAATGAAGTGTACGCTTGCAGGATATGATTCCGGATGGGGAAAGAGGATTGCACTTTACCTTACGGATTACATGAAAGCCGAATGCGGAAAGAGATACAAGAAGGATATGTTCCCTGAACTCCGCAGGCATGAGAAGGTTGGGGATACTACAATAAAAAAGTTGATCAATATTACAAGTAGCGAAAATGGTTTAAAGGACATCCTGGAGAGAGGAAGGCTGGACTTTGATGTCAGAAACTTTAAGGATATTGCTGCCTATTTTATGCGTGAATCAGTTGAGGATTTTCTGCACAGATTCGGAGCCAGCGTTGATGAACCTGTAACTGCGGACATCAAACGGTTGATCCGGGTGCCGGGCTCCTTGCATGGCGGATCCGGGATGCTTGTAAAGAAACTTGCTTTATCCGAACTAGAGAAATTTGATCCGCTTAACGATGCCGTCGTCTTTGATGAAAGGTCGGTAAAAATAACAGTTTCAAAGCCTTTTTCGGTGCAGATGAAGGGCAAGGATTTAAAAATAGAAGAGGGTATACAGGAAGTTCCTGAGTATGCGGCCGTGTATTTGATTTGTAGAGGTGTTGCGGAGTATGGACATAGAAGAAATCAGCCAAATCCTGTATAAGGAACAGAACCAAAAATTGAAGGCAATTCAGGCTGATTTTTACCTGGAAGCTGAGAAATATCTCCGGCAGCTTGAAGAGGATATTGGAAAAATCAATAACTCCCGTTCTCCTGAATTCAAGATGCTTCATGACGAGCATGAGGGAGCGCTTTCTGCCCTTGAAACTATCTTTATGAAAAGGATCGGGAAGGTTATTACCATGGCAACTTTTCAATCTCATGCAGACAAACCCATTGCAAAAGATATTGAAAAGCTGCTTCCTGTAGAAAAAAGGCTTTATGACCTTGTACTGCAGGGAATTGAGACCGCAAAAATAGAACTTCTAGGCCCTATTCTGTACCCTGATTCCGAAAAGATTGCAATCTGGCCTGAAATAGAAAGGGGAAGGCAGATTTCTGCCAGTGTCAGGGAAGAAAAGGAGACCGGAAAGAAGATCCCCAGAACTGCAGCCGGAAATGAAACAGGGAAAGGGCCAGACAAAAATGATATAAATGAAGAATACGTTGTTGTTCGGATGCTGAAGGATCTGCCTACTTTCACAGGTGCAGACGGCCGAAATTATACAGTCAGTGCCGAAGAAGTCGTTGTTTTGCCGCAACTCAACGCAGCAGGGCTGATAAAGCGAAATGCAGCTAAAATGATTGCCGGACAGGAAAAGGCCGGAAAAGATTAATTTCCTGAGATTTACAGCTTATTTTAGCTTGAAAAAAGGAAGGCATCCAGTTTGAAAATCTTGAAAATGTTAAGTTCAGGCATGAAGGCAGGAAAGTCTCTCAGGCAATAGTATGAGTATTTATATGTGTAGCTATATCTGTGTAGCTTAACCTTGTTAGCATGCTCTGACCTCGTCATCGATAAAGGACTGCCAATCGCAATATCGAGACGAATAGAGGTTGGAAAATTTTCAAGTTTATCTAATCAAAGGCTTCCAAAATAAGATCTTCCCAGGATCAAAACGCCAAACATAAACGTCATGTCTATATTAAATAACTAATTACAATGCCTTTCCGCGAAAGCCGGAGAAGGCGAGCTACAATACCAATAATCATTAAAAAGGTGTAAAGAATGAAAATTCCAAAGCGGTTCAGAACTTACTGCCCGTTCTGCAAGACCCATAGCGAACACGTAGTCGAAAGGGTCAAGAAGGGTCAGGCTTCATCCATGACCCACATTGCAAGGCAGAAGAAGAGACAACAAGGTATAGGAAACAGCGGAAAGTTCTCCAAGGTGCCTGGTGGCGACAAACCCACAAAACGTATATCACTCAGATACCGCTGTACAGTATGTAAGAAAGCTCACCAGAGACCCTGTTTCAGAGCAAAGAAGTTCGAGTTCAAGGAGTAAGATAAAATGGTAGACTATACCCAGAGGCCAAAAAGCAGGTTCCTGCGCGTAAAGTGCAACGACTGCGAAAACGAACAGATTATATTCGGAAGCGCTAGCCGTAAAATTACCTGCGTTGTCTGTGGAAGGACCCTTGCCGAACCTACCGGTGGAAAATCGACAATTACAACTCACATTCTGGAAGTGCTTGAATAACCGGACCGGTAAAAGTACTTTACAAAATAAGAGTGAAAATTAATAAAAGACAAAATTTGAGAAGTGGTGCGAATGGGAAACGATAACTGGCCCGAAGTCGGAGAATTTGTTGTATGTACTGTAAAGAACGTAACGGATTTCGGAGCCTATGTCGAGCTTGAGGAATTCGGAGCAAGGGAAGGTTTCATCCATATCTCCGAAATTAAAGCAGGCTGGGTCAAATACGTCAGGGACTACGTAAGGGAAGGGCAGAAAATAGTCTGCAAGGTTCTGAACGTGGACCCTTCCCGCGGCCACATCGACCTTTCATTGAAAGACGTGAACGAACACCAGCGGCGGGCTAAAATCCAGGAATGGAAAAATGAGCAAAAAGCCGCCAAATGGCTCCAGTTCGTGGCTGAAGAAACCAAGACCGATGAAAGTAATATTCAAACTCTGCATGAAAGGCTCGTAGAAGAGTTCGGAAGTGCATATGCCGCTTTTGAAGAAGCTGCTATTGAAGGGGAAAAAGCCTTTAAAGGACTCAAAGTCAATAAGAAAGACTTAAAGAGTATAATAAAAATAGCAGGAGAAAATATCAAACTGCCCTTCGTAGACATAGCGGGATATGTGGACTTGACCTGCAACCTTCCAAACGGCATAGAGATTATAAAGCAAGCACTCAGTGCTGCAAACTCTATCAGTGATGTGGATGGAAAAGATGTCAGGCTCGAAGTGAGTTACACAGGGGCTCCAAGATACAGGATCAAAGTAATAGCCCCGGATTACAAGAAAGCCGAATCAGTCCTTAAAAAATCCGCTCAGATAGCAGTCGATACCATTTCAAAGCTTGGCGGACACGGGATTTTCAAGCGGCATATCGAATCAACAAAGGCGTGATACCCTTTGGGACAAAAGATCCGCAAATGCAAAAATTGCGGCAGGTACACTTTAAGGGAATTTTGTCCGGTCTGTGGAGGAGAAGCGTTCTCCGCACATCCGGCCCGCTTTTCTCCTAAGGACCCTTACGGTAGGTACCGCAGACTGGCAAAGAAAGGATAAGGAATTGTTATGCAGCAAAGTACACTTGTCCGCTTGAAAGAAGGATTTGAGCTCAATAAACCCATACTGGTAGTCGGACTTCCAGGGGTAGGGCTCGTAGGCAAGCTAGTGGCAGAGCACCTGGTAGATGAACTTGAGGCAGAAAAAATTATGGAGGTTTATTCTCCGCATTTTCCACCTCAGGTGCTGGTCAATAAAGACTGCACTGTCCGTCCGGTAAGCAACATAATATACTACGGGAAAGCAAACGGGAATGATATCCTTTTCCTTGTGGGAGACCACCAGAGCACTACCTCGCAGGGACATTACGAACTCTGTTCTCTTTACCTTGACATTGCAGAGGAATTTGGAGTACCCAGGATCTATACGCTCGGAGGTTATCCCACAGGCAAACTGACCTCCGAAGAAACAGTCCTCGGGGTTGCCAATAATACGAAATTGATTGAAGAGATCAAGGAATATGGGATAGAATTCAGGGAATCCGAACCCAACGGGGGGATCGTAGGAGCCTCTGGTCTGCTTGTAGCATTCAGCGGGATGCGGGGCATTGATGCTGCCTGTCTTATGGGTATGACACCCGGATATCTTATGGATCCTAAGAGTGCCCAGTTTCTTCTAAAGGTGTTATGTAAAATGTTAGGGATCGAAGTAAACACCGACTCCCTTAAGAAAAAAGCCGAGGAAATGGAAAACATTCTGGAAAAGCTAAAAGAGAAAGAAGAGCAGCAGACCCTCCCGGAAATCAAACCTACTGAAGAAGACCTGCGCTACATAGGCTGAGACAGCATATATAACTGAAAAAATCAGGAACTAAAATTTAGAGCCTCTGATAAAAGGGAAGGGAATGAAAGTCAATACAGACCTCCATCTCCATTCAAAGTACTCCATGGCATCTTCCAGAAAGATGGAATTGCCGACAATTGCCAGGGAGGCTTCAAAAAAAGGGATGGAACTGCTAGGTACTGCAGACTGCACTCATCCGAAGTGGCTCGAAGAAATCAAGAAAGCATCGGTTTCGGATGAAGAAATCCGCATCGAAGACATTTATTTTATCCCTACTACCGAGATAGAAGACAGCAAACGCGTACATCACCTTCTCATTTTACCTTCAATTTCAAAAGCTGAAGAACTGGTAGAACGTATTGCTCCTTTCGGCAACCTTGAAGCCGATGGCCGTCCCAGTGTCAGGTTGGACGGCAATGAAATTGCAGAAATTGCAAAAGACCTTGGAGCACTTATCGGCCCTTGCCATGCCTTTACTCCCTGGACAGCACTTTACGGCTACCATAACAGCCTGAAAAGCTGCTATGGAGATATGACAGATTACATTTCGTTCCTAGAGCTTGGCCTGAGTGCGGACAGCGATTATGCAGATAGAATCGAAGAGCTGCACCGCCTGACTTTTCTTTCAAACTCCGACGCCCATTCCCCTTCGACCAACAAACTGGCAAGGGAATTCACGCAGTTTGAGGTTCCTGAGATTACCTTTGACGGCCTGAAAAAAGCTATTCTGAGAGAACAGGGATACAGAGCTACTCTGAATGTGGGGTTTTTTCCTGAAGAAGGCAAATACAACAGGTCAGCCTGTATTAAGTGTTTTACTCAGTATGCGTTGCCTGAAGCTGTTGAGAATAAATGGCGCTGCCCGATATGTGGAGGCATTATAAAGAAAGGGGTTTTGGACCGCATTAACGAACTTGCAGATTTTAAAGAATCCAGACACCCTGATCACCGTCCCCCTTATCTTCACCTGATTCCTCTTGCAGAGATAATCCAGATGGCTCTCGGCCACGCAAGCGTCCAGACAAAAGGTGTGCAAACTGCCTGGAATAAGCTTGTAGAACGCTTTGGAAACGAGGTTGAAGCCCTTATATATTCAGAACCGGAAGTTCTTAAAATAGTGGACGATGACAGGATAGTAAACGCGATCCTGGCCTTCAGGAAAGGCAATGTTATAATCCACCCTGGCGGAGGGGGACAGTATGGCTGGCTGGAGCTGCCTGAAAACCTGAAAGTGGTAAACCCCCGATACAATGGACAGATTTCGTTTGCAGACCTTGAAAAGATAAAACCAGAGAAAAAAAGTAAACCCGAAAAAAAAAGTAATGAAAAGCCTCGAAAAGAGACAGACGAAACAGAAAAAGAAGAACCAGATAATAATGCAGGCCAGAGTTCACTTTTTGATTTTTAAGGTATAGATCCCGCTGATAATAAGATATATAAGAGAGAAAGCATATTCACTAATCCTGCATCAGGAACATCGGGTAATGTCCGGAAAATTTTCATTACATTTAAAGCAAAATGCCCAGGTAGTCTAGTGGTAAGGCGACGGTCTCGAAAACCGTTTCTTCTTTGGGAGAGCGCAGGTTCAAATCCTGCCCTGGGCGTAAAATTAAATCAGATTTTAGTATTACTCTTGTTCAATTTATCATTTTTGTTCAAAAAAGATCGGTTTTATATGCTAATTTTTCATTTCACAAGAATCCACAGAATCTGAGAGCATTTTCAGATATTGATTCTTCATCCCCCTTATATGTAGAAGGGAGAAAAATCAGTATGATTTCTTTTTTCTTTGATTTTTGCGAAAAGCTGTTTTAAGGTGTCTTCGTTGCTTTTTGTAAACTCAAAGGGAGAATCCGTGAAGGGTTCAACGTGAACAGCCACATCATCAAGCCTATAGAAGGTTCCGTCACATTCCATGGCGTCAATTATCCCCGGGAGCACGATGTCTGAGACAACCATAGTCGGACAGGGAGAAGTATCGAGGTAGATCAGAGGAATTTCGGCAAGATAAGCTGCACAATCGGTGGGAATCTGATTTAAAAGATCAGTACACATCACAAAGGCGGCGTCCACATCCTTTTCTCGAAGCACATCCACGGTTGTGAATTCTCCGGGATTGTAACGCGGATACCCGCGTGTAAAGTCAAGCCCGAAGGGATAGCCGTACATGTAGGAGGCAATCTGGCTAAAGCCTGCAACGTTGCAGTGGCCACGGAGAATTCCAAAGGTAAACTTAGAATAATTGTTCAACTCCTTTACAAAATTCATGGCAATTTCGACGTTCCTGTGCTTTCCGAGAGATGATGAAAGGCCAAGACCTACAGAGATGGAGCCTAAGTTACAGTGTTTCATTAAATCGAGCATATTTTCCATCACGGGGATAGGAACTCCTGTAATCTCTTCTACTGAGTGATGAGGAATTTTTCCATGTAAAAGCGTCAGAAGTGCACTTATCAGTTCATAGTCGGAGTTGGGTTTAAGCTGCACGTGCAGGTCAGAAGCTGTAGCAGTTGGAGTTTTCCTCGGGTCCACAGTAATGATAGTCCTGTCGAAACGTCCGTGTTTGGTCCAGTATCCACGCGGGAAAACCCCATATCTGGACATCTGCCTGGGCATGGATTCAAGAGGATTTGTGCCCCAGTAAACTACGAGGTCGCCCCTATTTTTCTTCTGCCCTTCAGTTGCACCTACTTTTCCGGATTCCTGGATTCCCATGGCTGTTGGCCCGTTGCCGATCGTAGTATTAGAATCAACAATCGCACCAAGATATTCCCCAATCATAAGCCCCACTTCATGTGCTTCACATGAGGTCTCGCTGCCCATGAAAAGCAGGGGACGCTTTGCCGAAACAAGGATATCGGCAGCTTTTTCAAGAGCTTCATCCCAGGCAGCAGCCATCAATTTTCCCCCCTCCTTTATAAGGGGTTGCCTGAGCCTTCGGGAACTTATAATCGCCTTAAACTTGGCATTCCCCATCTTACATAAATTTTTAGCTTCAATCTTTTCTTCCCCGAATTCAACCTGGATATCATCACAGGCTGCCCCGCATGCCGGACAGATTATGTTTTTGAAAACCATGGTCACAGCCCTCCGACATAAACTTTCAACAATAAGTCTTCGGTGCCCTTTTCAGAAAAAATAGATAATCGCGTATCATCTTGCATTTTGCTTACCTCTCAACATTGTTCTGTGCGCTGCACAGCAGTTCATTTTCATGCTGAATGAACAGTGCACAGCAATTATACAGCACTGTATCATTTTTATGAACTAGTACTTCAATGTCAACAGGTTTTCAGGAATACGCCTTGTCCTGCAGCCAGGAAGACGGGTGGGGGAATCCGAGAGAGTCCGGGACTTTCCAGACACCAATAGAAAAAAACCGTGTTCAAGTTTTTCGCTGCCGTTTACCAGTTCGCAGATTTCCAGATCTGCGTTTACCAATAAACTATTTTTTTCTTTCAACTTTATGTAAATTCTATAAAGAAATTACATTTGAAAGTAAATTTATAATTAGATATAAACATATCGGGTCTTCACTTTTTGAGCGGATAATTTACATTCATTTCCCAACTATAAACCATAGCAAATTGGAAACTGATTTCAGGTTTGTAAAGTTCATATGTATGGGTATATAAGGTCTATAATATCAGAGTATCCGTTCCGGTTTTGCATATTGCATATTGTAAAAGTCACAGCAGGTAACCACTTGTCGAATAGGCTCTTAATTATCCAGTTTTTCATTCCTGAGTTCATAAAGTATGGTACCTTCCTCCTGGCCTTTTCCTTTAAATAAAAAACCATTTTTTTCCAGAACACGGATCGAAGCTTTAAGGTAAGGATAAGTGTGAGCTATAATAAGGTCTTTTTTGAGACTGGAAAAAGCCCACTGAAGCATTGATCGCACAGCCTCCGTTGCATATCCTCTTCTCTGGTATTCGGAAAGCATGGAGTACCCTATCTCAAGGGTTCCATTCTCGCGGACAAGAAATCCTCCGCTTCCTATAAGGACGGCCAGTTCCGAATCCTTCTGGCACAAAAGCCAGTAAAAGCTCCAGATCTTCCGATCTTTCACTTTCATTCCTTCGATAAATTCTTCTATTACCTCAGGAGTGATCTGGTCAGGTGGCCATTCTTTCGGAACATGAACCTTAAGAGTAGAAGAAAATACCGGGAGATCATACAGTTCCAGAAGACATAGCTTCACGGTGGCAGGAACCAGGCACAATCTTTCGGTGTTAATAGGAGAAAGAATAAGGGACATGAAACAGATAAATGTTTTTTATAATATAATCTTTTTGGTAAGTTGGATCTGAGAAGACTTCATAAATATCTGATACAGAGAAATTCAGAATTCAATGAATATTCGAAAAATTATTATCAGATGTCGTGAATCAATTAAGAGCCTATTCGAAAAGTCAGCAATACATGTTGAAAAGTCGTAATAAAACTAACGGAAATTAATTACCGTACTTGAATGGAGAGCAAAGAATGAAACTAAGCGCACGCAACGTCTTAAAAGGAAAAGTTAAAAGCATCGTCACCGGAATAGTCAACACTGAAATTGTAATAGAGTTACCAGGTGGAGCGGAAATCACTTCCATCATCACAAAGACATCAGCTGAAAGCCTGAAGTTAAAAGAAGGAAGCGAAGCATACGCAGTAGTCAAAGCCTCAAATGTGATGATAGCCATAGACTAACCGCTTTATTTCCTTTTGCCCAACTTGCATAAGAAGATCGATATTGAGCTTATCCTAAAATCCATTTTATGTTTAATCATTAAGCTTATCCCAAAACCAATTTTATTTTTAATCAGTAAGAGTTTTAGAACTGTATTTTATGATCAGAAACTCAATTAATTATTCAAAAATCCTTTCAGGAATAATTTATTTTCCATACATTTATTGAGAAAGAAAAACTTATATGAAATAAAAATTGATTCACAAAAACATCATTTCCTGCCGTTAACTATTTAAAAGAGAAAGGGTATTTCACTATCCTTGTAAAGTATCCTTGTTAAGGGGCTGTGGCCTAGCCCGGCATGGCGATGGGCTCCAGCGGATAAATGATGAACAACGGGTATACTGAGTTTTGCCCGACGGGGCAGGATAATGAGGAACCGTTGGAGCACTGATAGATGCTCACCAGAACTAAAACTGTTAAAGCAGTTGTTCGGAGATACCCGTCGATCGTGAGTTCGAATCTCACCAGCCCCACCTTTTTTAATTTACAGTTTTGAAAAGAAGTTTTATAAATCAAGAATTTTTATAAATTATTTCTCCTGAGTGTAACTTAGAGCCTATCCGAAAAGTCAGTAATGCATGTTGAAAAGTCACAATAGGGCTATAATATCCGAGTATCCGTTCCGGTTTTGTATATTGCCTGTTTGGTAAAAGTTACAGCAGGTAACCACTTTTCGGATAGGCTCTTAGTTTTATCATTATATGACTTACGCAGTTGAACTGAGAAATCAATAGCATTAAACCTCTAACTGTATAAAATACCAAACCAGTTACAACACCAAATATACTTGATTTTGTACTTCAGTGCGTAAGTCCTATTAATTTCATCTTTGTAGATTAGTCCTCTCGAGCACAGTATCTTTAATATAAACCAGTCCGCTTGAACGAGCGAAGCGAGTGAAACGGACCCCGTGCTCCCGAAGCGGAACTCGGGAAGCGGAACTCGGAAAGCGCAGCTCGGGTAAGGAATATGGGCAGCAGGACTCAGAATATATAAAATCAAATCATGCTACCCTACCAGAATTATTCACCTAAATATATACTGTTTTTTATCTTCATTTTCCGACGTTATCGAATATCCAAAGGATTCCGTATTTTTCGGCGTAATATAGAGTTCCCACTTTCCGGTTGCTCCCGTAACTGTGAATGTTTCTGCATAATGAGTGTTTGTATTCTGATAAATTGTGTTATTATCCACCGCCCATGCCGGGAAATAATACCCCTCAGTGTTTACGTTGCTACTTTGTGTTATTTTCGAAGGGGATATGCGGACAAAACGGGAATTGTATTTCAGTTTTAGATTAAAGGATGGTTTTTCAATTTTAGGAGAAATACGCAGTCCCATAGTCGGGTCGTAAGTATCAGTCGAAACTTCAATCGTTATTGGGGCATTACTCGTAGTGTTGAAAGCTTGCACGTAAGGAACTGTAGGCTGTTGCATAACCCTGAAATTCAGATCTATTCGCGAGCCATATACGCCATTAGCTTTTCCATCAACATTCATTTCGATGTACCCATTGTAAGATCCTGTAGCATTTTCCGGAACAGGCACCCTAATAGTCATGCTAGTGATTTCACCTGTTTTTATAACTGAAGGAGCAGAGATCACTATTGCATCATCGCTGAGATTAAATGTATTAAATGTATTAGACATGTATCTGGTCACTTTAGGATCAATGGTGACGTCTTCATCTGCCACATTTTTGATTTTTATTTTGTACACATATTCTTTTCCTGCATCAACAGTATCAGAGATATAAGTTGATTGAAGCTCGATTTTCGGACTAGCCTCGACTGAGATATCAAGCCTCATTGAATTGACATATTCTGTGGAGTCTGGCAGAAGATCATCTGTGAAGACTATAGCTGTTTGATAGTACGCGCTTTCTGCATCCCGGGGAATATTTACTTCACCTATAAAGTCCTGCAGTGCACCTGGTTCTACTGTTGTGTTTGTTGGAGATATAGTGATCCAACTTTCAGGGATTTCGTTCCCACTGTTGGGTATAGAAACTACTTTCGGTGTTATAACGAGCGTTTCATTACCTTCATTCTTGAAACTAACAGTAAACTTTTCGCTATTTCCCGACATTAGATACGTAGAATGATAAGTTGGATTTATAGTATGTACTGTAACATTTTCACCAGATACGTTGCCATCAGTTACATTATCATTTATTTCAAGGGTAACATTTTCGTAAGTTCCATTTTCGTAAGTAACATTTCCGAAAATTACATTTTCATCAGACCCGTCCGTTTGAGCACATGCAGCCTGTATTAATGCCAGACAAATCAGCATCCCTAACAATCGGGGCATTAACTTTACTTTATTATTTTTGTTCATATTTCTGGCTCCATTCTTTTATTAAGAATACAACCTTTCTAACTAATCCGCTCAGGATTTTCAAGCATCTGTATGGTTACTGTATCACAGGGGGATAACATCGTTAAACTGAAAAATCAACAGCATAAAACACACGACTATACAAATAATAATAGTTTGTGACCGTAAGACAGATGCTTTTTATTTTAAAAGTTAGAAAGTAATATTTAGAATACGCATCATACTATAAAATATTTATGAGTTTCACAGATCTTCGCATTTAGAAGAGGGACGGTTCAGAAAGAAAAAGGCTTAAAAATCCTGATGTAAAGCATTAATGTTTATAATCCCTATTGAGGAAGGAACAAATTGCTATTGATCTGAAGGTAACTCCAGAGAATCTAAACTCTTTAATCAAAAATGAAAACAATTCAAAACTATAATTACTATATCTATCATTATAAATAAATTTAAAAATATAATATTTTCATACTGCTCCCAATGGTTAAGTACCTTCTAGATCCAATCTTCTTTTTAGCTGCTCACTAGTAAAAGTCTAAATTTGAGGTAAGAGTCTAAATTTGAGGCGAGAAAAATATGGAACTTGGATAATCAAAGGGCTTTTCTGCCCGGAATAAAATGACAAGAACCATAGCAGTTTTTCTGGATTTTACGATCCTGAAGCTCAAGAGTTGAAAATGGAAAAAAGAAGAGAATTAAAGAATAGATGGATTTTAGATAATGTTAGGCGACACTAAAAACCTCATCCCTAAAGTTCTCCCTCAAGTTCTTTTTCTAAAAAAGCCTCCAACCTGTCCATACCTTCTTTTATATTTTCGAGGTTGTTAGCATAAGAAAAGCGCAGATAACCCTCTGCCCCATTTCCAAAATCAATCCCTGGAGTAACTGCAACGCCAGCCTCGTTAAGGATGCGGCGGCTTAATTCGAGCGAGTCATTGCTGTATTTGCGGGCATCGGCAAGGACATAGAAAGCTCCCATTGGCTCTTTGCGGACATCCAGACCCATTCCTAGGAGCCTTTTCAGCATATACTGGCGGCGTGTGTTGTAGGTCTGGATCATCTCTGCAACGTGTTCCTGGGAGCCTTTAAGAGCTGCGACTCCTGCTTCCTGGACAAAGGAGTTGGCACAGATAAAAAAGTTCTGGTGGATTTTCTGAATCGCACGGACACATTCTGGAGGACAGATAATGTAACCGAGCCTCCAACCGGTCATCGCATATAGTTTGGAAAAGCCATTCAGGACAAAAGCGTTATCCGTATATTCAAGAATAGTGTGCTCTTCTCCGCTATAGATCAGGCCCTGGTAGATTTCATCCGAAACAATTGGAATTCCTCTTTCATCCGCTATTGCGGCAAGGCCCTGCAAACTTTCAGGAGACATCACATGCCCACCAGGATTTGAAGGACTGTTGATCAGGATAGCTTTTGTATTGGAACTCAGGCACTGCTTCACAGTTTCCGGTTCCAGGGCAAACCCGTTTGTCTCGTTCGTGTAGACATAAATAGGGGTTCCACCCAAGTATTTCACAAAATTCGGATAGCAGGCGTAGTGAGGGTTCGACATAATTACTTCGTCCATTTTTTCAAGCAAGGCCATGAAAACAATCAGAAGGCCGGGGCTTGTTCCGGAAGTCACAATAACCTGATCCGGACTCAGATCGACTCCGAACTTCCGGTGATAAGACTCAACTATTGTCTCTCTGAGAGAAAGAAGTCCCTGGCTATGAGTGTATTTTGTGGACCCCCGGCCAATAGCAGCGCAGGCGGCTTCACAGATATGAGAAGCTGTAGGAAAATCAGGCTCTCCGACCTCGAGATGGATTATGTGCCTTCCCTCAGCTTCCAGAGCCTGGGCACTTTCCAGCACTTCCATCACATAGAAAGGAGGGATATCTTCAGATTTTTTTGATAGGATGCATTCGGAGTTTATCGAAAACATAAAAGACCTTCTGAAAATCAATTATTATGAAAAGGGCTGAGGTAAAAGCAAGTAACACCGCTGAATCTATACCTGAAACTGCGTATGCTTTCAATATTTAAATATTCTATGGGAAAAAACAGAACCAGAACTGATAGAACAGAAAGAAAAAACTGATTCCGGGTATGAAACCAGTTTTATGAAGTAATTTTAATTTTTTGGCAGGATTTTTTCGAGAACCTCTATATCCGGTGTATTCCAGCCCTGATTCTTAAGTGTTTTTACAAAATCTCGCTGGAAAACCTGGAACTTTTCAACATTTTCAGGGACAATGTTAAGGAAATCATAGTCCCCATATGCTCCTGTGAAGAAGGAAGAAACCGTTTCTTCAAACTTTTCCTCTATTCTTTGCGGATACCAGAACCCGTTCTGAGAGAGCAAAACAAGATTTGGATCCGGGATAGGGATATCATCCGAATAAGTATAAAGCCCTACGAAAACCTCTTCCCCGTATTTTGCAAGAACCAGCTTCTTCTCAAGCCCGGGTTTTTGAAGCTTAAGGAACCATTCGCCTTTTAAAAGATCATTGAGCTCAGTAATAACTTTGTGAGCTTTAAGTATCTCTTCAGCCACCTGCTGGATTTCCAGAATCATAGTCTTGCGCTGTTCCTCAGGCATCTCCAGACAGGATTTACAGATTTTCCCTTCTTGAACACCAGCATATAGAATGCGGGCCTCGTCGTCTTGTTTTTTCGGTTCTTCATCTTTTCTTTCAGGTTCCATTCCCGCACCCTTCTGGATTTCGATTACAAGCTCCCGTATGTAGATTTCAGGAAATTCTACCGTAATTTAGCACCCCTATGGTATATAGGGTAGAATACTCATAAATATTGGGTACTTATCCCCGAACTGAGATTTAGGAGTCAGAGATACAGAAGGACAGGAAACCTGCATGTACAAAAATTCTGGTAGCCTCCTCTCCCGGAACTTTTTCGATTATATTCAGAATAAGAAAAATAAATCTCCAGAGGAGTATTTATTAATGCAAGGAATTTCCGTGAGACGGAAAAATTACCTGAAACGTTCAACTCTTCTGAAGAGATTTTGAGGTGACCTTTCTACTTCGTCACAGATTATCCTGTGAGAAACGGAATCGGGCAGAATGGAACAGGTCTGATTGTCCGTACTCCGAAGTCCCCAGGTTTCATCCGTCAGCAGGAAATAGGAGTTTTCAAGCCTGACACCCTTTGCTTTCAGGGAGGAGATGATTGAGGGATCAGACAGATCTTTCCTTATCTCTTCTGCAGCTTTTACCTGAGTGCCTGGACCTCCCTTTTTTATGAGATAAAGCCGATCATCTGAAAGGATTTTTTCCATCGTACGGATCATTAGCCTATAGCAGGTTTTTTTGTTTGTGGATTTTTCTTCTACCTTCTCAAGATAAAAAACACTACGCTCATTTCTGGCGATGTCGGAAAGGATATCTTCTCTCCGTGAAAAAGACTCCACCTCAGAGGTAGGAATATTCAGGAAAAATACCGGAAATTTTTTAGATAAGCTGTCCGCAGTTGTCTGATTTACCTTTTCCCTAGGAATATATTCAAAGTTAATGCTGAGCCCTGAAAACTTCTTTTCGATTTCCGGTCTTCCCTTCTGGAAAGCTTTTACGGCTTCAGTAGAATCATTATAAATAATTATATCTCTGTCACCCTCGGATAAAATCTTGGACAGGGTTACAGCGAAAGTTAGGGCCGCAAGTTCACAGTCAAGGTTATTTTGAGGTGCATCCGGAACCTTTGTTGTAGACTGGTGAATCTGTTTGCCGTCCCGGAGCACCGTACAGCCGATATAAGAGTCCTCACCCTCATTGTAAGAAGAGTCACAGTAGACTTCAAACATGCTTATTTTCACCTTTTCAGTAATAAAGATTCTATAGCAAACTGAGTTTAGAGATATAGACCGAACTTATAGACAGAAATATCATAAGGCGACGAATCAATAATTATGATCATTGATAAAGTATGATATTAGAAATATATTGTGTATAAGTAAAATAAAAAAGTTCTCGATTTCCATCGCACCTATAAA
>NZ_JAVKPK010000110.1:0-6616 GCF_031461075.1 Methanosarcina baikalica
TCAAGAAAATTATTCTAATTTTTAATGTCGACCTGCCGAAAGCAGGCTCAATTTTAGATCAAAATCTGGGTGAAAACGGCAAAAATACAGAGGTTTTATTCAAATGTATGTACCTATTCAAATGTATGTACCATACAGAATAATTACCAGAATCTCCACCAGGGCTTTTTAGATCCAGAGGCTTCAAATGCTTGTTTTATTATATTTATCAAGTGATACAGTACTTGATTTATTATAGTTGTTTATCATATATTGTGTTATGGGGAAGGATAGAGAAACAATTTTGTTTAAGGTATCAATAGACATGAACGAAGAAACACCAAACGAAATTGATTTAAGAATGTCTAATTTAAAAGAAATTTCTTCTAAATCAAATGGTAAAACGTTTTTAACACTGCGTGATTCAAATGCTATTGAATACAACAGTAATAGAAAGGGGTTCATGATACGCAGGTTAGGACGAATTGTATCAATTTCAAATGATGATATGAATTCTCTTATCAAAATGACAGACGATGACATGGGATCTTATATTGCGAAAAAATTCCAAGGAGAGGAAAGAAAACAGGACATTTTAAAAGAATTCGTAAAAATAGTGATTGATGGAAAGGTGACACCATGAATTGTATTGATATTGTTAACCCGAGAGGATACGAATCAACCGTATATTGATTCTCATCAATTGATTTTTTTTCTTTTTTTTGTATCGTTTTCCAATCGTATAAGCCCTCTGATCATGTGTAATGTTTCTTTTCGACAACTGATTTCAATCATCCATATAATGACATCAGAACGAGAATCAAAATCTTTTTTCTTTTGTTGTAAATTCAACTCTCAATTTTCGGAATATTTCCCTGATTTTCGAGGTTTATATGTAATACACGGATAGTATGTAATTATAAACACAAAAATAACGCTCAAGTCGAATAAAATTTAAATTCGTAGTTTTTTATCCTACATTCCGCAGTATTTTTTTGAAAATCAATATTTTTCCTGATAGCGTTTTTGGAATAGATGCAAATAATTTGGATTTTTAATGGCATTTGGTGAAAATTGAATGATATCGTTTTTGGTCTCTAAATTTTCGGTACGCTTTCAGTTGAATCATCTTGGGGATGAGAAATTACCCCATCCCCGCATTCTTGTAATAACACGAATAATTTCAAAGATAAAAAAGAGGAGTTTCAGGCGTAGGGATCCCGCAGCGCCTTGTTGACGCCGAAGGTCCTGCGCTCCTCTACCGTCTTCCGGTTCTTGTCTATCTTCTCCTTCGCGAGCTTCGTGACGAGCTCTAGACCTGGCTTGACCTCTTCGATGGGCTTTGTCTCGAACAGGCCTGCGTCGACTGCTTTGGACCAGATATCGTTCCCAATCTTGGTGCGAATGAAAACCGTGGACCAGCCGTCAGGGCTTCCGACCGAGCCGGTCGAGATGTCGGCGAGGTTGGAGACATAGTCGAGGCAGACGTGGCAGCCGGGCTGCTCGTACTTGTGGGTCTCCTTGAGCGGCACGGTGGCTACGTTCCCGCGCTCGGTGTAGACCCAGTATTTGCCCTTCGTGATCTCCATCTTTTTCACGGAGCTGAGGTTCTGGCCCGCGTGGTCCTCGACAATGGCCTGCATGGAATTGTACGGGAAGTTCTCCATGCAGAAGAGCCCTACTGTGAAAGCGATCTTGTCCGGGACATCCCGCATGTTGATGGGATAGAGCTGAGCCTTCCTGACCGCCTGCATCTGACAGCAGACGCCGGTGATCCCTACCTTATCGAGGCCGAAGGACCGGGTCGCCTCCTTGAGCCAGGAGATCTGGGGACTGATGCTGTACTTTGTCCCTTGTGCCTTGAGGATGTCCCCGCGGCTCGTCGCGACGAGCGGCTTTGGCTCCCAGGGCCTGTCACCCATGCCTGCCACAATTGTCCCGTCGATAATCCCCTGCTCGAGGGCATAGACCATGAGGGTGGTGGCGATTCCGCCGTCCTGTGCCTTCTGGAGGATCTCCTTTTCCGTGCTCCGTGCCGAAACGCAGGTTATGTATTTACCGAGATATGGATCTGCAACCATCTTTCTCACCTCACTTAAGCGCTCCAGCGATTATCTCGCTGATGCTCTCGAATTCAGGAATCACATCCAGGTTGAAGAACGACCTCGGGCAGGCTCCGTAGCAGGAGCCGCACTTAATGCAGAGGTCACGCTCACCCTGCGGCTTCCCGAACTCAAGGGTGATCGCCCGCACTGGACAGGATGCAGCGCAGGTACCGCAGCCCATGCAAAGGCCCTGGTTGATCACGTCGTTCATCAGGTCGCAGAAGCATCCGGTCGTGCCGCGCTTCGCAAGGTCCATGAGGGGCTTTAAGTACTTGCCCGCAAGGGCCTTCTGGTCCTCGTTCCCCTCCAGGAGCAGGTACGCCATGACAGCGACGTTCCTTATGAGCTCCGGGCTCGGGGGGCATCCCGGGATGTAGACATCCACGTCGATGAGATCCCCGATTGGGAGAAATGACTCGTGCTGGGGCTGGTTGTGCTGCCCGCCGCGGCTGAACCGGGTGATGTTCCCGTAGCTCGCGCACGAGCCGAGTGCCACTACGATCTTGGCCTTCTTTCGCGTCTCCTTGATCTCTTCCACCGATTCGTGGTCCTGGATGCAGACCGATCCCTCGACGAGCGCCACGTCCATCTCTGGGATATGCCGGACGTCGGCGAGCGTGAGGCTGTAGACGAGGTCGGCGTAGTCGTCCAGGATCTTGATGAGTCCCATGTAATTGTCGGCCACGGACACGAGGCAGCCGGTACAGCCGCTCATGTGTACATGCCCGAGCTTGATCTTGTTTGCCACTGGTTTCGCCTCCTTTGTATCTTCCACCTTCTTCTCTGTCGCAACCTGAGCGGGCTTGGCTTCCCCGCCCATAGTTTTCTTGATGGAGTTAAGCAGTTCCATAGTTCATCCCAATTTCCTTCAGTATCTCGGATACAGCGTCCGGAATGGCTCTCTGTACCTCGTCTGTAATCCCGATGACCATCTCAGGGGCAGAAACGTACTTCTTCTGGCATGCAAGGACCCGGATCCGGATATCGTCCTTGATGCACTGAAGCGGCTCGGTCAGATCCCAGGAGTGGGCGTCCCTGTAGCTTCCCACGGGGAGCTCGTCAACTGTGAGCCACCTGAGCTCGCCGGGTTTCCCCTCGAAGTCCGCAATGTCCACGATGATAAGAGTCTTTGTGGACTCGGGATTAAGGAGGGTAAAGACGAAATGAGGCCCCCCGAGCCCCGCGTCAACGGCAGTGACGTTTTCGGGGAGTTCGAGGCCCTTGAGATGCTCCACGACTGCGGGTCCGAACCCATCGTCTGCATAAAGCGGGTTGCCGCAGCCTGCCACCACGATCTCGGAGTACAGCGTTTCCATTCCCTTCACCACTGGAGGAGCTTCTGTGCGACTATCTTGTTTTTCTCGTCCACCACGATCATATGGGTTGCGCACGAGACGCACGGATCATAGGCCCTGACGACCATCTCGGCGATCTGCCAGGGTGCTCCAGTCAGACTGCGGCTGCAGGTCGGAAGGTTCCAGGTTGTGGGCACAAGCATCTCGTACCACAACACCCGCCCATCCTTCACCCGTGCGAGGTGGACATCAGTCCCTCGCGGGGCCTCGTTCGCGGCCCAGCCCATGGACCCGTCTCCCTGGGGGATGTAGTCAGCGAGGACCTTGCCTGAGGTATTCAGGTTGTCAAGACACTTTAGGATGGTGTAACAGCAGTCGGGGTATTCCATCTGCCTGGCTATGTGCTGGGCGAAGGTCCCCCTCTCAGTGAAGTTCTTGAAAGTTGCGAGCCTTGCCCTCGGGCCAACCTCAACCGGCTGGCCATCATAGATCGGAACACTGTTGCAGGCTTCCATCCGGGGGTTGGCCTTGGTGCCGGCCTTCGTGGTGCCGCCGATTGGGTAGCTCGGGTCCTCAAGATCGATGGTTACCTCACCCATGTACCACTCCCATGGCCGGGTCTCCTTCCACCGGGCGAAGTCCCACATGGGCTTCTCGTCCAGACTGGATGAGCCGTACATAGGGGAGGTGGCCATAACCCCCTGGTCGTGGTACCCGAGCTTCTTAGGGATCGGAATCTGCTTGCCCGCGACGTCTGTGAACCCCCGGTTCTGCATGTCCCTTATTACATCGAGCATGAACTCCATCTGCTCGTGGGCAAGGGCGAGACCTTCCTTCGCCAGGTCGGCCATCTTCTGTTTTGCCAGAGGGCTCACGTTGTGGTACATCCCGCCGACCCTTGGATTGGAGGGGTGGATAGCCTCGCCGCCTGCGATGGCTCCAATAGTCTGTCCGATCTCGCGGATTCGGAAGATCCTCTCCACAATGCTCCTAAATGGCTGCTCCTTAGCGAACGGGGTGATCTTCGTCTCCGTCCCAGGGATGTAAAAGTCCGGGAGGATCAGAATGTTGTGCAGGGCGATGCTGTGAAGGCGGTTTGCGGCATGGAGAATGACCCGCAGGAGCTTTGCATCCTCGGGGATCTCGCAGCCGATCGAAGCCTCCATGGCCTCGGTGCTCGCCAGGGTGTGGGCGATGGGACAGATACCGCAGACCCGAGAGGCAATCTTCGGGACCTGGTCCATCGTCTTACCTATTGCGAGCTTCTCAATACCTCTTACCGGGGTGATGGAGAGCCAGTCTCCTCGCTCGACGATACCCTGATCATCTACCTTCATGGTGAGCTTGGAGTGGCCTTCATGTCTTGTGGTTGGAGAGATTTCTATAACTTTCGTCAATGGTATGCCTCATTTTCGATTCGGTGTTCTTGCATTTTCCCCCTTCCAGAGGGTCACGATTATAGTGATATAGTGATATAATTATAGTGATATAATATTACATTCTGGATATCCCGGTTCAGACCAAGTTCTTCAGCTAATGACGCGCTCCAGATGGAGTGCACGTCTTCCTTACCATTTCCAGTCTCCGTCAAATTACTGAATTTTTAGGAGAGAGTTAAGCCTGATCTCTTAAAAAATATACCAAGGTCATGGAGCAAGAATGGAAGTTGAAGTTTATCGTCATTCATTGCCTGAAATGCCCCTTCAAAAAAATTTATTTCAAAAAATATCAATTTATATATATAATTTTCTAAATTTAGCTAAGTTATGAATATTTATGAGAAAATAGTTAATAGAAATCCACACTTGTACAAATATTAGAATAAATAAAAAATAATCACTAAATAAAAGTTCAACTCAATGTAGAGTTTCATCCTTGTTTTCACGGAAATTGCTTGCAAATACACAATTCATCGAATTTATCTCCAATGTGTTTTAGTTTCAATCCTTATTTTGCTGGAAGCTGTTTTGCAACTTATGAGAGATACTCAAGAAGAAAGCCGAAATAGGGATTCAATTCCTGTTTTGATGGAAATCTGTTTTACAACGAGAAGTAGACTCTCAACATCCACAGAATAAAGAGATGAAAGGTGAACGTTTTTCAATCTTTGTTTTAATGGATCTTGCTTTCGAATGCGCCTTGTAACGGCTCTCCAAAAAGAAGAATGGAGGTTTCATTCCTTGTATTCATGGAAGTTACTTGCTAATATGCAATTTCTCCATATTTTGATCAGAAAAGGCCCGAAAATAAGCCATTTTTAAGGACCATAGTGCTTGTTGGAAAACTATCAAACCCTTTACAAACGCTATTTTTTACTTTTAATGTGATTTAGTGGTTTAAGCACCCGACAATCCATCAGGCAAGCTACAAATATTTAAATAAAAATTCCATGATAATTATCTTATAAGTTTTTACCCAGAGCCGTCTTTAGTGATTAAAGGTTAAATTGTAAGCGCCGCACAACGGGGATGGTGCCCGGAAGGCTGGAAAGGACCTTAAGAAGATGTCAAAGCAGGTCGAGATAAGGGTGGCTTACACCGACGACGTAGATGCCGCCGTAAAGATATTTAAACAGTACTGGGCCGGCACGACGATCGTAGCAACACATCTCCGGAACATCTACACGCCGGAAATGGTAGCCGCGAACAGAGCGGTCGTGGGAGACGATGTGATCAAGAACAGGCAATGTATCTCCAGTAACCCGAAAGTGCACGCGAAATTCGCACAACGGTTCATCGATGCGGGCTTTAACCGGCTTTACGTTCATTCCGCGGGCCCAGATCAGTACGAGTTCATCGAGGGCTAAGGGTGGGATATGCTTCCGATCATCCGGGAAAGGAACCTTCCGAGGGCTGCAGCCACTGTATAAATCTGGACACTGGGTTGTTTGAGGAATTTGCATGCTAAAGCCTTCTGAACGAGAGGAAATCCGTGAAGTGTCGGACATACATAAGAGGTATACCCTGTCCAACAGCATTATCAACGAAACGGTCATAAGGGATGATGAGCTGACGCTCGTAATGCAAGAGGATGGCGAGATACCTATTACAGAAAATTACGGGTATGGCCTCTATTACCATGATTGCAGGTACCTGAGCGATTTTCTCATGCGACTCATGGACACGCCTCCTAAGCGGGTTCTGTCCAGCGACGATAGAGGTTTCAGATCGACGCTTATAGTCAACCCGGAAATAAAGGATTGTACGGGCACCACCGTCTCCAAAGAAACGCTCCTCG
>NZ_JAVKPK010000111.1:0-6520 GCF_031461075.1 Methanosarcina baikalica
ATATATTCTCAAATTCGAAAATATTCTCAAAAATTAATTCTCCCAGCTACATCGTATCCGGTGACACACATGAGTAAATTTACCCTGAAAAAGAGATTTGAAAATGCGCTCAAAGGAGAGGCTTTTGATATGGTTCCTGTCTGTTCGGTAACCCAGACCGGCACTCTCGAGCTTATGGGAATGACTGGGGCATACTGGCCTCAGGCAAATTATAACGCCGAAAAGATGGCTTCGCTTGCACTGGCAGGATATGAGATTGCAGGATTTGAGAACGTGCGCTGTCCTTTCTGCACCACTGTGCTTGCTGAGACACTTGGTTGCACAGTAGACGAGGGAAGTATCGATATACAGCCCTATGTAACTGATTTCCCCTGCAAGAAAAAGAAAGATGTCCGGGATATAGCAGTTCCGGATTTGCTTCTCGAAAGCAGACGGACATCGGTAGTTCTGGATGCGGTTGAAATCCTAAAAGGAAAAGTAGGAGAAGATGTGCCTGTTGTTGCCGGGGTTGTGGGCCCGGCTGGACTTGCTTCCATGCTTGCCGGAATGAAAAATTACCTTATGTGGTTTGTGACAAATCCCGAAGTCGTTGAGGAACTGATGGGAGTTCTGACCGACGCTTGCATAAGATATGCAAATGCTCTGCTCGAGCGGGGAGCAGATGCCGTAACTCTTATAGACTCAGAGGCAGGGCCTGATATTATTTCCCCTCAAATGTTCGAAACATCTGTTTTTCCGCTCTACAGGAAATTTTGTAGGGAGGTTAAAGGCCTGAAAATTCTTCATATGTGTGGGGACGCTACTGCTGTTCTGGATCCACTTGCAGATGCCGGGTTTGAGGGGATAAGCATTGAAGAAAAAGTAGGTGTGAGTTTTGCAAAAGAGATTGTGGGCAATAGGGTACACCTTATAGGAAATGTTTCCCCGTCGGATACTCTGCTGACAAAAGGGACTGACGCAGTTATGATTGAAGCTGTTGCTTGCCTTGAAGACGGAATTGATATCCTTGCCCCTGGCTGCGGGCTTGCTCCCCATACCCCACTTGAAAATATAAAAGCGCTTCTGAGAGCAAGGAATACTTACTTCTCACAATGAATTTTCCTGGAGAGCTTCCTGAAAAACTTCTTTAAAAAAAGACTTTTTCACTCTTTTTTATTTTTTTCGAATCTTTAAGGCTTATGAACATTGCGGAAACCATTATGAGAGCACAACCTGCAAGTGTTTCGGAGGATAATCCAATTCCCAGCACGGCTATATCAAAAAATACCCCACTAACAGGTTCTATCAAAGCAAGAAGGCTACCGGTCTGAGCTTTAAGGTTGGCAAGCCCGAGAACCGTAAAAATCTCTCCAAAGCCTATGGATACTATCCCGAAGACTGCAAGCACTTCCAGGTTTCCATAAAGATTTCCAGGAGAAACATCGAATGCATAGGGGCTTAAAAGCAAAAAGGCGATCCCCATTGGCCAGAACATTATTGCAAGCTCTGAGTATTCTGTTTTCAGGATTTTTACATTCATGATCAATGCCGCAAAAACTACTCCTGAAAGTAACCCTGCTACGATACCGAGCATATAGGTGCCTGTAAGTTCGATGCCCGAAAAGTCTCCCTCTGGCTTCACTATAAGGAATATCCCTGCAATTGCTAGGAAAAGGGCAGCTATACTTCCCTTTCCTATTTTCTCATTCAGGATAAGAGGAGAGGCAAGCATTACATAAACAGGGGCCGTATACTGGAGCAGGATGGCTATGGAAACACAGGTGATTTTCAGGCAGGTAAAGTAAAGCAGCATGCACGTGACCACAAGCATTCCCTGCAGGAGAAGGCTTCCTTTCTTCTTCTTTAATTTCAAATCCGAAATTCTTCCTCTGGCAGCTATGTAGATAAAAAGAAACAGTAGGCCGAAGAGCAGCCTGTAGAATATAATGGGATAAATGGCCATATCATGAATGCGGTTAATAAAAAGCCCATTCATGCCGTAGAATGTACAGCCTGCAATTACCGCTAGATGCGCCTTTTTGCTCTCCATAAACATTCGAGATGGATATACGCGTCGTATTTATATATCTACTGGAGATATTCGTTGTCAGCTGGTCTTAATAAAAAATGACTGTGATTCAGGTAAATTTATGGCAGGAAATAATTCGAAAGCAGTGAGAGATCTATACCCGAAATTATCACACTCGGCTAACCCTGTAGAATTCAGACATTAACCGGATGCAATGTGGATCAACTTTTTTTTCTCTTGCCCTTTCCGGCTGTTGCAACAAGATATGCCGATACAATTGCGGCTGTTGCAGGGTAAGTGCCAAGAGGTGTTTTTCTCTACTGTTTCAACTTTCTCCTCTTCTGCCTCAGGTATTTCTCTTTCGGAACTATCTTCTGTGAACATAAAGATATCCATTGTACCTTTGCGTTTATCCTGCCAAACTATTTTATTGCCACTGATTGAGGGGTTACTCTCATACTCAGAAGCTGTAGATACTGTTTTTTCCTGTCCTGTGGCTATGTCGTAAATAAAAATATTTGTCCCTTTATTCCTCCCGTCAGCCCATACTATTCTTCCGTCCGAGATAGCAGGAGTTTTCTGGGGAGAAGGATTGGTAACAACTGCCTTCTCCTCTCCTTTGAAGATATCATACATGTAAATGTCAAGATTTCCGGCGCGCCTGTCTTCCCAGACAATATAGTTTCCTTCAATAGCAGGGTTTGTTTGTTCTGCGGGGTCTGTAACTACTGGAGTTTCTTTGCCTGTATTGATCTCATACATGTAAATATCGTCATTACCATTTCGGGTATCTTTCCAGACTATAATGTTTCCCGAGATTGCAGGCTGGGTCTGCTCAGCCCCGTCTGTCGTTATTCGTGTTTCCTTTTTGGAGGTGAGGTCATACATGTAAATATCCATATTCTGATTCCTGCGGTCTGTCCAGACGACTTTATCACCTGAGATTGCAGGCTCTGTCTGGGAAGCTTTATCCGAAGTAATCTGGATTTTCTTTTTGGAGGTGAGGTCATATACATAGATGTCATAGTTGCCTCTCATGTCATTCGAGATAGCTACGCAGCTGCCCGAGATTGCAGGCTCCACTTCATCTTTCAAGTCCGAAAATAGGGCAACTTCTGCCCTTCCGGATAATAAATCGTACAGAGTGATATCCCAGTTTCCTTTTCTCTGGTCCTGCCAGACAATGTAATTCCCTGAGATCACCGGGCTATTCTGATTTCCGTAAGCCGAGGTGATCTCCTGTTCAGTTCCATTTAGAGTTTCGCTGGCAGCCGAACATGAGACTGTTCCTATCACCACAAGTAAAATGAATGAAATAAGCAGAATTGAACATTTATTATACCTCAATCTTTACACTTCCAAAATTCCCGTGAATTCTAGTATGTTTTTTGAGTATAAAATATTTTCAAATTCAGCTTTTTTTACAAGGTGTTCGCAGAAAAAGATAATTTTATAGCCGGAAAGTCTCAAAATAATAATCTCTCATACTTTTGTATCTCTCATACTTTTTAGCAACTTTCCGACTTCAGTTTTCTTTCTTTTAAGAAAATTTTCCGGAATATTTTGTAAAAGTGTAAAATTAATTGGTAGAGTTAAAGCCTCTCAATTTCTACCTTATTCTTTGTCAGGTCTTTTATTTTTTTAACGAAGTCATCTTCAAGCTCCGTTTTTACAGGAAGGATGAACTCCACGGTATCTGAATATATTTCTTCCCGGATTATTCCGTATTTTCCTATTAGATTTCTCACTTTCTGGCTTTCCGCATATCCCATACGTACTCTGAACCTGACCTGTTCGGAGACTTCGGCAATGCCTGCCTCTTCAATAGCCGAGAGTGCCGTATCTCTGTATGCTCTCGAAAGTCCCCCTAAACCCAGTTTTATTCCCCCAAAATAACGGGCCACTACAACAACCGCATTCCGGATCTCCTTTGATTCCAGTAGTTTAAAAATAGGCTTTCCTGAGCTGCCTGCAGGCTCTCCATCATCTTCATATTTGAGGGCAAAGGAATTTCCTTCTTTTACAAAATAAGCCGAAACATTATGGTTTGCATCCTTATGTAATTCCTTTATCATTTTTATGAAAGCTTTTGCCTCGCCTTCGCTTTCTACAGGTCTGGCATAACATATGAACAGAGAATTTTTGAATTCTTTTTGAGCCTTGCCACAGCATTTAAGAGTTTTGTAACTTTTCAGTATTCTATCCTCTACATGTTTTTTATCTATTTTTCCAAACCGGAAGTTTATAGGTCCGCACTTCTTCAGCGGAGGAATCTTATGGCACCTTTAAATACTTTTCTGTCACTGAGTAGTTATTCTCTTTCTAATTCTGTGTGCATTTATTTAACTCCTGAATATCTATATCGAGTATCATGCGAAATAAATTCAAAAAAGACTTCTATCACTCATATATTTTTACAGATAGTCATACATGGGCATGTATTCCAATTATATACATTATTTCGTTCGACTATTTTTTACCAAATCGAAAAGTTTTAATGTTATTGGCTGGTCATGCATAAATATCTCATATGAAAATCTCATAATTTTATATGAGCTGGGTGTAAAAAAGGAAGAGAACTTTAGAGGTATTATTAATGAAAAAAATGTTAAAGATTATAGCAATGCTCCTTGTTATTGCCACTGTTATCTTTTCAGCCGGCTGTGCTGAAAAGGCTGAAACAGGAAATGAAACAGGAGCTTCTGAAGAAGTAACAGCAGAAAGTCCAGTATCCGAAGATGGTGGAAATGATTCCGTAGTTGCACCTGAAGAAGTTGCAGCTGTAGACAACACAACTGAAGAAGTTGCAGCTGAAGACAACGCAACTGATATTGAAGCTGAAGTTGTAAATGAAGACGATGCTGAATCTGTTGTAGTTGCATCTGCAGACAACGAAACTGCAGCCAATGACACTGCAGACAGCGAAATTGTAGACAACGAAACTGCAGACAACGAAACTGTAGTATAAACAAGGAATTATTTAAGTAGCCTTTTAAAAAGGCTACTATTTTTATTTTTCAAAAACAATTCAATCTAAGTCACTTGGTTTTATAATTTCCGAATCCGAAATTTTCAAAAAATATTTTAAATAAAGTAGCTCTTGCTTTTTTTGTTAATGTGCTTGAAATGAATTTTAAAAATAATTACATAAATTCATTTATAGCAAAAGCTATCGAGGTTATTGAAAAACTTGAAAACCGTTTTACTTCTTGTTTTACCCTGGAATACTCCTGGAGAAATTCGCAGGCATGTATTGAAACCTATGATATGGGGCAACTCACTAATAAACAGTTGATACTTTGATACGCGACATTTCCAACTCGGGCGGAACTTAGTTTGTGCGTTGAAAATATTCCGGTAAGAATAAACTTCAGGCACTGCTTTTCTTTTATATTTTTTAACATAACCTCTTTTTAACAACAGTTTTAACTCATAATCATAATTTTTATGTAATGGTTTACCTTAATCATTACTATTTGTTACTGAGGCCAAAAAATGAAGGAAACCCTGAAAGCCTATATCGACCTTATGCGTGCTCATTTTCTTCCGGCATGGCCCCTTATCTTCTGCTCAGGCCTTGTCCTTGCTTTTGCAAATTACGGCGGCTTTTCCTGGTCGTTAATAATTAAAGCTGCTTTCATAGGCCTGTTTGGGTTCGAAGCCGGGTTTGTGCTCAACGATTATGTGGACAGAAACAGAGACAGGCTTGATGTGGAAAACACACTTACCGGATACTGGCGACCTTTTAAAGAGAGACCCCTTCCTTCAGGGAAAATCTCTTCAAAAAATGCTTTCTGGCTGTTTATCCTGCTTGCAGGAGTTACTTCAGCCCTGATCTTCACACTTCCCCATCCGAATTCGCTCTACGTTTTTGCAATAATGCTGTACTCTTATGGCATTGAGGTTTTTTACCAGGTTAAAAAAAGAGACCAGAAGTTCCCGATTGCGCAACTTCTGGGCAGGACGGACTTTACCCTTTTTCCGGCGGCAGGCTATCTATGCTACGGGCAGCCGGATATGGTCATGCTTCTCTTTGTTGTTTTTTTCTATCCGTGGACAATGGCGCACCTGGGATTGAATGACTTTATCGACCTGAAAAATGATAAGGCAAGAGATCTGAAATCCATAACCGTCCTCTATGGCGCAAAAAAAACTATGTACTGGATTACAGGCTTTACGGTTTTGCATTTCCTTGCAGCTTTTTTCTTTCTCAGGCAGCTTGGAGATATTGCTCTCTACGGCTTTCTTGCGGGGTTTGTGCTTCTGGCAGGGTCAAACCTTTATCTCTGGAAAGAAAAGAGCCAGGCAGCCGGATTGAGAGTGCTCCCTCTCTTTCATGGAACCCTCGTAATCTATGGGGTTTCGATTATTCTTGATTTTGTATATTAAACCGAAAAGTAGGGCAGCTGAAATAAGGTTCTTTGGAATTTTCTACTTTTTTCATTATTCTTTTTCTCTGCCTCTTTTTTCAGTCTCCTCTTTCTTCCTCTGTTTCTTTTTTCCTTTTCTGCT
>NZ_JAVKPK010000112.1:0-6517 GCF_031461075.1 Methanosarcina baikalica
TTTTACAGAACTTTTAGTACGCTACCTTTTTGTGCTGAAATTCCTTGGTATTTCTACGCTTATTCGCTTCAATCAGATCCTTCTTTTTAGACAAATTCTCTTAAATTATAAAATTATTATTTAATATTCAAAAGAGAAGGTTTAAAAATTGACATGGAGTTCACAATACTAATATTTTTTAAATAAAATTAAAAAGACTTTTATTATTCTCTTACTTTTGATTGATGTAACAGTCAGAGAGCTGATCCCAAAACTTCAAATCATGTTACTAAATCTCAAATTTGGAAATAATCAATCGAGCTTCTGATTCGAAAAATGGTTCTGAAACTCTTATTGATGTGGAAACAAAACTGGTTTTGGGATGGGCTCAGAGTACAAATAAAAACAGATGAGTTCTATTGATAATAATTGATAATTTAAACACGGGAGACTTAAATTGAAAAAAATTACATGCGATGAAACACACAGAGGGTGTGTCCTCATGAAAGCTTTCGGAATACCGGTGCTGGTGCTTTTAATGCTGGTGAGTATCACAGGTGCAGTGCCATTTGCATATATTACGAACTCCGCCAACGATACTATCTCTGTAATTGACATGGCAACAAACAATGTAACAACCACAGTGCCTGTAGGGAGTGGTCCAGGGGGTGTTGCAGTCACACCGGATGGAACAAAGGTATATGTGGCGAACTCTAACGACGGGACTGTCTCTGTAATTGACACAGGCACAATCACTGTAATATCTACTGTGAATATAGGAACCGAAAGTGGTCTTACGGGAGTTGCCGTTAACTCTGCGGGAACAAAGGTATATGTAGTCGGTAATAACGGAACTGTCTCCGTAATCGATACAGCCACAAATAATGTTACAGCCACGGTGAATGTAGGAAGTGGTTCCCAAGGGGTTGCAGTCGACCCGGATGGACTAAAAGTATACGTGACGAATGATGGCGACGGGACTGTCTCTGTAATTGACACTACCACAAACAATGTCACAGCCACGGTAAATGTAGGAAAATATCTTTCGGGAGGTGCGGCCAATTCGGCAGGAACAAAGGGATATATAGTGAATATCGTCAGCAACATCATCTCGGTAATTAAAATGGAAAATAATGTTACATCCACATCGAATGTAGCAGGACAGCTTGTGGGAGTTGCTGTCAACCCGGCGGGAACAAAGGTATATGTGGCGAACTCTAACGACGGGACTGTCTCTGTAATTGACACAGCTACAAACAATGTCACAGCCACGGTGAATGTAGGAAGCAAGCCTGCAGGAGTTGCAGTCAATCCGGCAGGAACAAAGTTATACATGACGAACTGGTACGAAAACGGGGGCGGTACCGTATCTGTAATTGACACTACTGCAAACAATGTAACAGACACGGTGAATGTAGGAAGCAAGCCAGCAGGAGTTGCAGTCACACCGGATGGAACAAAGGTATGTGTAGCGAACTACGGAAGCAACACTGTCTCTGTAATCGACACGGCAACAAATACTGTTACAACCACGATGAAAGTAGAAGGTGGCCCTTGTGGAGTTGCATTGAACCCAGCAGTAGAAAAACCATTATTTTCGGTTGCAAACTTCAGCAGCAACGTCACTTCTGGAATCATGCCATTAACTGTCTCTTTTACCGATACCAGTACAGGATCTCCCACTTCATGGAAATGGAGTTTTGGAGATGGTAATAATTCAACTGATCAAAATCCAGTATATACATATAGTAAAATTGGAAAATACACTGTTAAGTTCTCAGAAAATAATTCTGCGGGCATTAGTAGGGTAACAAAATCGAAGTATATAACTGTCACAAATGGTGTGGTAGCTCCAAATGCCAACTTTATAGCGTCTTTTACTGATGGAAAAGCACCACTGGGAGTGACATTTACCGATACCAGTACAGGATCTCCCTCTTCATGGAAATGGAGTTTTGGAGATGGTAATAATTCAACTGATCAAAATCCTGCCAACGTATATAGTAAAGCCGGAAATTATACTGTTAAATTAACAGTAAATAATTCTGCGGGCAGTAGTATGGCAACAAAATCGAAGTATATAAACGTCCTGATCCCCCCAGTTGCGGCTTTTTCGGCATCTCCTACTAAAGGAAAAGCTCCATTAACAGTGACATTCAAAGATAAGAGTAAAGGATCCCCATCCTCAGGGACATGGAGTTTTGGAGATGGAAACACTTCAGAAGCTGAGAATCCTGTAAACATATACAGTAAAGCAGGAAATTACACAGTAACACTTACAGCAACCAATGCTGCAGGTAATAATACGACAATGAAGTCTGAATATATTAAAGTGAACAAAAAGTGAATGTCTTAATTGATTAAACAATAAAAAGGTCAAGCTTAAAGAGGAGTGGGGGAATTATTGACCAGATCAACCAAAAAGTTCTTCGCTGCTTCGAGTGGGTAGTTCATATTTTCTTTCTGAATGTGAGAGTGAAATATCTAATATTTAAAAACATTTGTTGTTAGATCCCACATGCAAGGTCGATTGTTATTGTTCTGACATGATAACTTTCGCACTATGCAATTATGTTCAACCCATACAAAACAGCGAAGAGTCATTAAAAATTTGGGGAAATGAGTTTCCCAGAATCTCCACCAGACTTTTTTGCCGCCCGGCTTCAATTGCTTTCTTACTAATGCATACTTAATGTTTTTAGAATCAAATTCCCATTGTGTTTTAATCCGTGTTTTTCAACAACTTATCCTTCTCAATTTAGTTTCTCAACTTCTTTTAAGTCCGTTTGAAATTCTTAATCAGTGCCTACAATTGAAGTATTTTTATTTAGGGCTCAACGATTAATTGAAAAATCAATATCAATAACCCTTCTAATGTTCTAATAATAAATATCTTATTTAATTATTTTATACTTTATTCTATACATCAAATACTTAATACTAAAAATATGCTAAATGTAGAAAGTACTTTATATAAGGACAGATCTATCTTTATATTTAGTAAATGTTGAGAATATTTTGCTCTTAAGAAAAGAGATTTTTGCAACCAACTGTCAGCAAAATCAATGCTAGGTTTTGGAGAATCCACAGTACATTAAGAAATGTCAGAATAACGAAAGATGAAGGAGCAGGATAAATGAAAACTAACAAAAAATTGCATTCAGCAGCTTTAACATCAACAGCTCTGATTTTATTTTTAATTTTCGTTTCGTTTACGGCATCGGCAACTACTGAGCAAAGTGCTTCGTCTGCAGGGACGTATGCATATATTACGAATGAGTTTAGCAGTACAGTCTCTGTAATTGACACAGCCACAAGCATTGTTACAGCCACGGCATCTGCAGGAAGTCAACCTGCTGGAGTTGCAGTCAATCCGGCAGGCACAAAGGTATATGTGGCGAACTTTTACCTCGGAAGCTATGAAAGTGCCCTTTCAGAATCAATTATTGCAAAACCGGCACTAATAAAGGGAACAAAGGAACATGTGGAGACCGGTGAGGGAACTGTCTCCGTAATCGACACAGCTACAAATACCCTTACAGCCACTGTGCCTGTAGAAAGCTATCCTATTGGAGTTGCAGTCAACCCTAAGGGAACACAGATATATGTCACGAACCGGGGCAGCGACGTTGTCTCTGTAATTGACGCAGCTACAAATACTGTTACAGCCACTGTGCCTGCAGGAAGCGCTCCTAACGGAGTTGCAGTCAACCCGGCGGGAACAAAGATATATGTGACGAACCTCGGAAGCAACAGTGTCTCCGTAATCGACACAGCTACAAATACCTTTACAGCCACTGTACCTGTAGGAAGCAGTCCTTTCGGAATTGCAGTCAATCTGGCGGGAACAAAGGCATACGTGTCGAACGCTGGGGAAGGAACTGTATCTGTAATTGACATAGCCACAAATACTGTTACAGCCACTGTGCCTGTAGAAGGCTGGCCTTTGGGAGTTGCAGTTAACCCGGCTGGAACAAAGGTATATGTTGCGAACTATGAAAGCAGCACTGTCTCTGTAATTGACACAACTACAAATACTGTTACAGCCACTGTGCCTGTAGGAATCGGTCCTTTCGGAGTTGCAGTTAATCCGGAAGGAACAAAGATATGTGTTGCGAACCAGGGTAGTGACACTGTATCTGTAATTGACATAGCTACGAATACTGTTACAGCCACCGTGCCTGTAGGAAGCTCTCCCGATGCTTTCGGGCAGTTTATAGTTCCTCTCCAAGCAAAATCGGTTCCTCCTGTAGCAAAATTTTCTGGGACACCTACCTCTGGAAAAGCATCATTAACTGTTGCTTTTACTGACAAAAGTACAGGAACACCGACTAAATGGAAATGGAGTTTTGGAGACGGAACAACTTCAACAACTCAGAATCCGAAACATAGATATTTGGTAGAAGGAACCTATACAGTATCACTTAAAGCAACCAATGATGCAGGCAGCAGTACGAAAACATTAAGAAATTATATAACCGTGACACCCACAAATACAAGACCGGGTATATATTCTAAAAGCAAATAAACTCTTAGATTGAATAAACGAAAAAAGATCAAGGCTAAAGGATAATGATAACATAAGGTCTGATTTTGTCATACATTCTGTTTACTCTAGTGTGATAGAAACAGACCTTAACCCTGTAACTAGAATCTTCACCATGAGTTTTTAGATCCCGGTGCCTCAATTGACTTCTGGTTAATACATACTTAATGTTTTCAGAATCAAATTCTCATTGTAACTTTTATTCGTGTTTTTCAACACCTTATCCTCTAAATTGAGTTTCTCAACTTTGAGTTTCTCAACTTCTTTTTAAGTTAGTTTGAAATTCTCAATTTGTACTTACAATTAAAGCATTCTAATTTAGCATTTAACGCTGAACTGAAAAATCAACAGTATTAAACCTTCAACTGTCCTGTTCACAAATATACTAATTAAGTCTTATATACTGGTTTTTGTGCTTCAAATGTTCAATTATTAAAAATATATTATATTTATAAAGTACTTTATATGGGGACAAATCAATCACTATTTTTTGTAAATATTGCGAATACTTGATCTCAGGCGAAGAGATCTTTGCAGCCCACGTTCAGCAAAATCAATGCTAGTTTTTGAATAACCCACAGCACATTAAACAGATCTGAATAACTTAAACCTATATTCGGTAGGTTGACATTAAGATTTGGATCTTTCTCAGGATAGTGCTTTTAGACATCACATAAATTTGTACTGTATTTGAAACTGGTTAATATATGGCCAAAATCTTACTATTTGTACGAGCAGCGAACCATTTTTGTAATAATGTTTAGTATGGGGAGTAATGTGTTTCCTCCAGAACACTATCATTAAACATCTTCAGAAGGGAACCAGTTCCCTGCCGAATGTTGGACGAAAGATAAAGGAGTAGAATACATGAAAACGAACGAAAAATTGTATTCAGTAGCTTTAGCCTCAACAGCCATTGTTTTATTTTTAATTTTTGTTTTATCTACTGCATCGGCAGCTACTACGCAAATTGCTTCAAAAGCAGTGCCATATGCGTATATTACGAACAGCGGAGGCACTACTGTCTCTGTAATTGATACATCCACAAACAAGATTACAGCCACGGTGGATATAGGCTCCAGTCCTTACGGAGTTGCAGTCAACCCGGCTGGAACAAAGGTATATGTGGCAAGCGACGGCAGCGACACTGTCTCTGTAATTGACACAGCCACAAACAAGATTACAGCCACTGTGCCGATAGGATCTCATCCTTGGGGAGTTGCGGTCAACCCTGCGGGAACAAAGGTATATGTGGCGAACGAAGGCAGTGGTACTGTCTCTGTAATTGACACTGCAACCAACAAGGTTACAGCCACTGTGCCTGTAGGAAATTATCCTTGTGGAGTTGCAGTCAACCCGGCGGGAACAAAGGTATATGTGGTGAACACTCTCGACAACACTATATCTGTAGTTGACACGGTCACAAACAAGGTTACAGCCACTGTGCCTGTAGGAAATGTCCCTACTGGAGTTGCTGTCAACCCGGCTGGAACAAAAGTATATGTGACGAATGAGTACGATGTTTCTGTAGTTGACACAGCTACAAATAAGGTTACAGCCACAGTGAATGCAGGAAGTTACCCCTGGGGAGTTGCGGTCAACCCGGCTGGAACAAAGGTATATGTGACGAACTATGGGGACAACACTGTCTCTGTAGTTGACACAGCCACAAACAAGATTACAGCCACTGTGCCTGTAGGAGATTATCCTTTAGGAATTGCCATCAATCTGGCGGGAACAAAGGTATATGTAGCGAACGAAGAAAGCAGCACCGTCTCCGTAATTGACACAGCAACAAACAAGGTCGTAGCCACTGTACCTGTAGGAAAAGATCCTGTTGCCTTCGGGCAGTTTATGGGTTCTATCCCAGTAAAAGCCCCAATACTTCCTGTTGCAAACTTCGGGGGATCGACAGTCTCAGGAAAAGCACCATTAAATGTCATATTTACGGACACCAGCACAGGCTCGCCAACTGCGTGGAAATGGAATTTC
>NZ_JAVKPK010000113.1:0-6040 GCF_031461075.1 Methanosarcina baikalica
GAAGACAATATAATCTTTGCCTGCAATATGCATGCATCATGCCAGAAGAAAAGCGAAAAATAAGCGTATGGGTGCCAGCCGCTTTGTATGATAGCGTATTGCAAGCAGGATACACAAGCCCAACACAGGCAGTAATACAAGGATTTGAAGCATTAGTGCAGCCACACAGCGAAGAAAGCCCGGAAGCCGTTAGGGGACAAATGCAGGCAATTAGGGGACAAATGCAGGCAGAAATAGATATTTCAAAAAACGAGATTTGAAGGCTCAATACATCTTTACTGGAAGCTCCGGACCCGATGGAAGTAATAGAGCTGCGCGCCAGGTATGAAGAGTCAGGCAAGCATATTGAAACATTGAAGAAGGAACTTGAAAATAGTCAGGAAACGCACCGAAATTATATGATGCAGGTTCAAACTCTTATCAATCAGAAAGCCATTGAAGCACCTGGAGCAAAAAAACCGTGGTATAAATTCTGGTAAAAGGTTTCAGAATAAGAGATTTTACCATTTGGTGCCCGTACAAATACTGCTTCCATAGTATTTGTACAGGATTAGTAAATAGAATAGCTATGTTTTTTGAGTCAAGTCATGAGTATATAGTTCCATCAGATCCTGGACCATCATAATATAAATCCAAATCACTAACTGAAGGTTCTCCATCAACGAGATATGCTATTTTTGTTGTTATTTTGCCACCTGGACCCAAATCTGTTGTCATATGATTCAAAGAGCTGTCGTATGTTGCGCTGTCAGACTGATAATACATATCGCCAATTTTGAGATGCCAATAACCGGATTGGTTGAATATGTTTGGTCACCAGTATTATCGAGTTTAATACTAACTACAACATAGCTTTTGCCTCCTGATGCTTTGTAATATTCACCTATCTTTTTTGTGATTTCGGCTTGCCATGTGCAGTAATCGAAAATGTTACTAGTTGAGCTATCTTCAACATCATTTGAGTCTTCATTGGCGTGTGGTTCATCAGATTCTGGCTCTTTATCTGCAAGTGTTTTTGTTCCAGGCGTTGATGTTTGCTCGGATGTGGCGACTTCATCCTGTGAATTTTCCTCCGGACCTACGTTATGGTATAGGAAGTTTACTTCTATCTGTGAGTCGGGATGAGCATCATTATAAATTTTTACTAAACTAGTTACATTATCATAATGGCTATTTGCTAACCTGAGTCCTTCAGTTCCCATCTTTGCGGCAGCGGCTGATTCCAAGAAATTCCCAGATGTAAGTTGAGTTACTCCAGATTTCATGAATGTTGCAGCATTGTAGTCATCAATCAATGCTAATTTATATTCATCTTTACAGCTCTGCAACTCCGAGGAGACTTTGTAATTATCGATATTCTTTATTTCAGTTTCGAGAGCCTGTATATATTTTTCGATACCTTTTATCGCGGTATAATAATCCTTATTATTGATTGAGTTTGAAAATTGAGCCGTGTCATTAGCAAAAATTAAAACACTGTTAGATGTGGATTTAGCCCATTCAGCGTCTTGATTGTCAGCGCTTTGAGTATTTTCAGACTGATCTGGTGCACTTGCAATTTGAGAAGTTTTTTGTTGACTATTTGAGTCAGTACATCCTATGCATAGCATTGAAGCCAATAAAACAAACAAAATAAGATAGACATATTTTTTCAAATCACCTCGAAATATCAAGTCACATTATAGAAATTTCAAGGTTATATATCACAATGATTTTGTTCTGTTTTATATAAAAAGGACATTTTTTAGGACACAATACCAAAATCTAGTGATGAACATAAAATTAAAAATCACTAGATTTTGGAACTGAGTCATTTTTTAGTAAAAAAGCATAAAAATTCATGTTTTAGATAAATATTTTAATTTGGAAGTTTTGGTAATCTTGGAAGATGTCTGTTAAAATCTACATCAAGCCGAGTTAAAAGTACCTTAATTACATATTCATTTCTAATGTAATTTGTTATCGAGAGAATTCCTTGTGCATGCGTCCCTCATTTCCAATGGAAAGCACTAGCAAACGCCTTTTATTCCAATATAATATAATATTGGGTAGATACAATAGAAAAAGAGGAAAATAAAAAGAGAACATGGAGGGGATTAATTTATATGTTCTCGCAAAAACTGTTAACTATTTAATAATTTAAAAAACTTTTGAAAGTAAACTTTACATTATCCAGAAGTTCTGCAAACTCAAAAGATGGTTAAAAAACTGGAAAAACTCTTTTTTAGTTGACCTGAAAACTCAGATACAGGCACCTTATAACCAGTTAGCTGTCATCAGGTCTAAAGAAGAAAAGCACAATTCCACATTAAAAGAAGAGCTTGAGAAGGCAGGCCAGCGAGAAGAGGACCTTAAGCAAATGCATGAGCCTATCCCAAAACTTCATGTAATCTAATTATTGCTGCTACCATTACAACTCCTAGATATGATTCCTCTTTTATTTCATATCTTGGAAATACTTTCTTGCATGATTCTATCCAGCTAAAGAACCTTTCTACTATGCTTTTCTTTTTGAATTCTTCCTGATCTACCTTTATTGGTCTTCCTATCTTCTTTTTCTTCCTATTTCTTTTATTTACTGGTATATTGGACTTTATTCCTCTTCTCCTGTTATATTTTCTAATTTTGGCTGTATCATACATTCCATCAGCTGTTACTTTGGAAGGCCTGTTAACAGGCCTTCCTACAGGTCTCTTTATATTAAAATTTTTAATTGTAGGTATATAAAGTGTTGAATCATTCTTATTCGCAGGAACAACAATAATAGAGAGAGGTAAACCCTGTAAGTCTACTAAAACGCTTAATTTTATTCCTTTTACTTTTTTGTGTCCATCGTAGCCGATATTCCCCCTTTTTTAGCCGGAATATCCTTTGTATCAGTAAAGCAATGAGAGAGATCTATTTTCTTCAAATCATAACCTTTGTTTAAAAGTTCATTAAAGATTTCCTGATATATTTCATGTTCACAGAGATAGAGATGGAATCTGTGAACGGTTGATTTAGAACCATATTGACGGGGAACATCTTTCCAAGTACAACCTGTCATAACAACGTACAAAATACCGTTCATTAACTTCCTCATATTTGCACGTGGCCTTCCTGTATGTGATTTCTGCGGAGGAAGATAAGGCTCTATTGATTCCCATAGAACATCATCGATTTCACTGAATGACATAAAAGTAAATTTATAATTTCAACTTAATATTACTTTTGGGATCGGCTCCATAATAATTATTTCCTGCAGGTTTAAACATTGAGCTCATCCCAAAACTAATTTTATTCTCAATCATCAGTTTCAGAAATAATTTTCATGATTATAAACCTTGATTGATTATTCAGAATATGAGATTCAGAGGCGGAAATTCGAATTTTGGGATCAGCTCATTGATTAATCAGAAGGCCATTGAAACCAAGGGAATAAAAAGCAATGGTAGAAATTTTTATAATTTCATTTATCCAAATTTGCTGATTAATAAATCCCCACTCCCAAGCTTGAACTTTTTATAGTTTTTCAATTTAAGGGTTTATTTGCTTTTAGAGTATATACCCGGTCTTGTATTTGTTGTCACTTTTATGTAATTTGTTTTTGTTGTAGTACTGCTGCCTGCAGCATTAATCACTGTAAGTGTAACCTTATACTTTCCTTCTTGTGAATATTGGTGTATTGGATTCTGGTCTGATGACTTTGCTCCATCTCCAAATATCCATTTCCATTTAGTCGGTATTCCCGTACTTTTGTCAGTAAAGGCGACTGTTAATGGTGCTTTTCCTGAGGTTACATTACTGGTGAATTTTGCAACCGGTTTTTCTATCACTTTTATATAATCTGTTTTTGTTGTCGTATTACTGCCTTCAGTATTTGTTGCTGTCAGTGTCACCTTATAACTCCCTACTTTGGAATATTTATGCGTTGGATTTTGAACTGATGACTTGGCTCCGTCTCCAAAGGTCCATTTCCATGAAGTAGGTGCTCCTGTGCTTTCGTCAGTAAAGACAACATTTAATGGTGCTTTTCCTGAGGTAGGTTTCGCGGAAAAGATTGCAACAGGAAGGACTGGGTGTTCTAAAACAGTAATTGTAGCTAACTTTGAATCTGTACCATTTGCATTACTTGCTGTTAGGTTAACAGTATATTCTCCTACTGTATAATAAGTATACATTGGATTCTGCTCGGTTGAATTATTTCCGTCTCCAAAGTTCCAGTACCATGAAATCGCATTTTGTGAGAGATCTGTAAACTGAACTGAAAGAGGAACATAACCTAATGTGACATTGTTGCTGAAATTTGCAACCGGAAGACGTGGTTTAGGCTCTTCTGAAATAGTGGCCATATAAATGTTAGTATCTCCATAATAGTTTTGTTCTTTCCACACTATTCTGTTGCCATAGATGTCAGGGTATTCTGAGTGTCCATTGGGGGTTATTTGAGTTTCCTTGGAAGCAGAAAGATCGTACATGTAGATATCATGCTTAATGTCGTCATCATCGCCGGTGCGAGATGTCCAGACTATTTTATCTCCATAGATAGCAGGATCAAACGCTATTGTGCTGGTGTTTACTCTTATTTCCTTTTTAGTGGAGAGATCATACATGTAGATAGTGAGGTATCTATCACGAGAATCTTCCCATGCTATCCTATCCCCGTAGATAGCAGGTTTTCTTTGATCTAATTTATTGGTAGTGATCTGAGTTTCCTTGGAAGTGGATAAATCATACATGTATATATCCCAGTTTTCATGGCGGTTATCATCCCATACTATCCTGTTACCATAGATAGCAGGAAAATGACGATCTGATCCATTGGGGGTTATTTGAGTTTCCTTTTTAGTCGAAAGATCATACATGAAAATATTACATCCTCTTTCCCATCCTCTCTCCCATACTATCCTGTTACCGTATATATCAGGCCACCATGCAAGTCCAGTTATCTTTTTTTCGGTCTTAGTAGAGAGATCGTACATATAAATATCGTATCCATAATTATTGCGACCATCTACCCACACTACTATGTTATCATAGATCGCAGGCAACATTTGATCTGATTCATTTGCGGTGATCTGAGTCTCCTTGTGTGTGGAAAGATTATACAAATAAATATCGCCATTTCCATTACGCCAGTCCTCCCATACTATCCTGTCACCATATATAGCAGGGCGGTCTGCCTGTCCACTGGTAGTAATTTGAGTCTCAGTAATCTTTGGCGCAGCAGTATCTACTGCAGAGACATTATTATCTACCAAGTTTGGAATATATGCATATGGCGCTGCACCCGCTATACTCACCAACATTAAAAACGCAAGCACCGTTATTCCTAAGACTCCAATAAGAGAATAAACTCTTCGTGCTTCATCACTTTTTATTTCTTTCATCTCAAACCTCTGTAAATAAATTTTGGAATTTAAAATGAAACACAGTTGAGAAGTAATATCACATAACATCTTTCTCTATAAAGAAAATGTTTTGAATAAAAACAGGCATCTTTCGATTTATCAATATAATTTTATATTAATTTTACTTCTTTCTTGCAGATATTGAGAAGGCCAGCGCAAAAAATAACACAAAAATAGAAAGAAAAAAAACAAAATCGAAATCCATTTATAGCTGTTACAATAATTTTAATATGTAAATGTGTTAGTTTTGCGGACAGATCCTTTACAATTTTACATCTTGGGAGGGATCGACACTCCCCCTCCCAACTTAAAATAATATATCTTTTTTTTAAAAGCCCATTTCTCTGTATTGGTCCCTTGAATTGAAAACACAATCCATTTGAGACCAGATATCTTCTCCGGTATCCTCATCTAATGAAGAGGCGAAGGAGGAAACCTTGCATAACGATTCGTCCCATGCTGTATATGAATAAATCCAATGTTGAAAGAACCCATACAAGAGCGTCTACGCGGTCCGGTGACTTTTGTTCTATCTGCGGATGCAAGTTTCATTAGAACAAGAGTTAGAACCAAAGTATCAATCATCTTTCCAAAACCAGAATTGGTTCTGTTGCAAAAATAATATTTCTACCCTTTTAGGCTATAATAAC
>NZ_JAVKPK010000114.1:0-5965 GCF_031461075.1 Methanosarcina baikalica
GATATCTATTTTTATTTACCAATGCCGAATAATCTAATGTACTACCATCTTTATCTAGTATTTTAGTTCTAATTTCTTCAGCACTTAAATTTCCTTCAATACATCCTACGGAAAACAGTAAAATATTTAATGATAAGTGGATTTCCGATCAAAAAGCGCACGTTTTTCGGCATGTTGAGCCCGGTCTCCTTACGCAGAATCGCGCCGTGATCGAGTTTCATGAACATCATTAGCCCTGTCCTGCCGAGGCTCCTGTGGACCACACTTTCCAGTTTAGCAAATGGTCCTTACGCCCTGAGTTGCCTTCACAAACTCGACCATATCCAGAGCTGCTTTGAGCGCTACCATAACCGCCTCGAAAGGCTTGGAAGATGTCACGCTGAACCGTTAGATCTCGACCTTTCTGATCGTCATGTTGTTCTCTTTCTACCTTTGTGTTCGGCCTTACGCCTTGAAAAACGCAAGGATGTCCTCATTGATCCGGTCCTTGAGGGTTGTGCACATGCCGTGCGGCGCGCCTTTGTAGACCTTCAGCGTGGCGTCCTTGACAAGTTTGGACGAAAGCATGGCTGAGGCGCCGATCGGCACAATCTGATCGTCATCGCCATGCAGGATCAGAGTTGGAACATCGAATTTTTTGAGGTCCTCAGTTAGGTCCGTTTCGGAAAAGGCCTTGATACAAAAGTATGCGGCCGGAAATCCAGCCATCATTCCCTGGAGCCAGAATGAATCACGTACGCCTTCCGAGACTTTGGCACCAGGCCTGTTGTAGCCGTAGAATGGCAGACTAAGATCTTTCCAGAATTGTGAACGGTCGGCTTTGACATTAGCTCGAATCTGGTCGAACGCCTCTATCGGCGTGCCTTCCGGATTGGCAGGGGTCTTGAGCATTAGAGGCGACACCGCGCTGATCAGTACAACTTTGGCCACACGCTCTGTGCCGTGGCGGCCAATATAGCGGGTAACTTCACCGCCTCCCGTTGAGTGGCCGACAAGAATCGTGTCCTTAAGGTCGAGTGTTTCGAGAAGCTCCGCGAGGTCGTCTGCATACGTGTCCATATCGTTACCGTTCCATGGTTGGCCCGAGCGCCCGTGGCCGCGTCGGTCATGGGCGATGCATCGATATCCTCGGGAAGCCAGAAAGAACATCTGGTCTTCAAAAGCGTCCGCGCTCAGTGGCCAGCCATGGCTGAAAACCACCGGCTGTCCACTGCCCCAGTCCTTATAATAGATTCGCGTACCGTCTTTAGTCGTAATCGCGGTCATGGAACGATATAAGTCATCATATCATATAATATATCGGGAATGACTTCTTCTTAATATTAATAGTCTTTAAAAAAATGGGTAAATCTTTCACTAAAAAGTGAGTTTTCTTTTAAATCGAATTCACAATTTTAGTTTTTTGAAATATCCAATAAATTAGGAATAAAATAGGATTGAAAGCTAGAGCAAATTTAACAAAGAGGATCTAAAAAAGCAAGCAGATTGTCAGTAAAGACTTTTAGAGCCGTTTATTCTTGAAAAACGCTGAAAGGGGAAAAAATAAGGAATTGAAAAAAGAGAATTAAAAAATCGAAACCTCAAATAAAATCAATCAGCTGTGCTTGAAAATATCACTTAGTTTCTTACTCCTTGATAAGGAATTGAGTCTATAGCTTTTGATATGTTGGGGGAAGAACCGAAGGATTTTGATGCATTAAGCCTGTTTTCACCGCCCCCGGTACTGAGGGGATATATGTACGGGGCACGGGAGGCCCATGAGGCTAGAAACTCAAACAGGCTTTTAGCCATACGTCTTGAGACAAACAAATCATGCAATCTCCGCTGTCGCTACTGCTATGCACAGAGCGGAGAGGATTCTGCAAAAATAGCTGGCTTCAATGTCCTCAAACGCATAGTTTCGGAAGCAAAGGAACTTGGGATCAGGTCTGTGGTCGTGATAGGTGGGGGAGAGCCGACTCTGCACCCGAATTTTAGGGATTTAATCGCCTATATCGATTCCCTGGGGATAATACCTATGATTTTTTCGAATACTGTTTTGATGACAGAGGAGCTTGCAGGGTTTCTGTACGAACATAATGCCTCAGTAATGGGAAAGCTGGATTCCCTTAAGCCTGAAATTCAGGATTACCTGGCAGGAAGAAAAGGGGCATTCGAAGATATTAAAAAGGGGCTTGAAAACCTTCTTAATGCAGGCTTTTCAAAGCCAGTAGCACCTGGAGAACTCCGTCTGGGAGTTTCATTCGTCAGTAATAAAATGAACCTGGAAGAAATTGAGGAGATCTGGCACTTCTGCAGGCAAAAAAATATATTTCCCAATATGGAAATTCTCACGCCTACAGGCAGGGCAAATGATGAACTGGAAGATAAACTGCTGACGGCTGGCGAGATAAAAGAATACAAATTAAAACTGCTGGAAATAGACAGGAAATATTACGGGTATGACTGGTTGCCCTACACGCCAATTACCGCAAGTGGATGCCTTCAGCACCTCTACAGCCTGTATATTAACATAGAAGGAAATGTCCGACCCTGTGCGCCTACAAAGCTGGACGAACATCCTGCGCTTAGAATTGAGGGGGAATATCCCTATAATGTAAACAAAATGACCCTTCGAGAGATTTACGGCTCCGATCTCTTCACATATGTCCGAAACATCGATAAAGTGCTCGAAGGCAGATGCGGGAACTGCGAACATATGGAAGAGTGCATAGGATGCCGCGGATATGCCTACAGTGTAGGAGTAAACAATGGTGTTGGCCCTCTCGAAGCCCTGAGGATGGAGTGCCAGCAGTGTTTCAAGTAACGACAAAATGATAAAAAGCGGAACTCAGGCAATAAACCGGAAGAAATTATAAAAAGGTATGTGCTGTTGCGTGATTCGAGGATAATATGAGATATTGAAAAGTACAGGAAAAATGGGGGTGGGGCACATTTCGGAGAATAAAGAAAAGATCATAATTACCAGTAAGAAGGATATAGAAGAAAAACTCCGTGAGAGCCTGAAAAACCATGAATTGCCTGATTATCTCCTGTACACAGGCGCCGACGGAGCAAGAAACTGGCTGAAACTTGACGAGTCTGAAACATTTCTTGTAGCCAGGAAGCTCAAAGTCCTTCTGGAGAAAAATATTGCATCAATAGTGAGATTCATTCCCACAGGCATGAATTTTGTAAGTATTGGGGTGGGAAACGGGGAAAAGGAGATAATTTTTCTCGAAGAAATGATAAGGAAAAATCTGGTTGAAAAGCCCGCCTCCGGAAAGATTTCTATACGCTATTACCCTATCGATATAAACAACGAACTTGTAGATATCGCTCTTGAAAAGGTAGAAAATCTGCCTGTAGAAAAGAAAGGAATAGTTGGCTTCATAGAGGATATGGCAATCCTTAAAAAAATCTGGCGTCTTCCGGTCCTTTTCTGCATTATGGGAAATACCTTTTGCAATTACGAGCCAGAATTCATTCTTCAGCTTATCCGCGAAAATCTTGAGCAGGGAGACCTTTTTTTCTTCGATGCAAATCTTCTCCCTACTGAGGGCTCAGGAGAAGAGGCACAGTCTGCAAAGAGATCCGTATTGGGCACATATGCCTCAAGAGAGAATGCTCTCTTCAATATGTATCCTCTGCTTCACTACGGAATGGCTCCAGAGGATTTCGATTTTGAACTTTTGCTTGCACATGTTGACTCAAGGATAGGAGCACTGTACAGGACCCGGAAGAGCCTGAATATCCTGAAGGACGCTGAACTGCGAATAGGACCGGAAACCATAGGCTTCAGGGAAGGAGACATCATCCGCATGGGCTTTACCTACAAATACACATATGACCAGATTACTTCTTTCCTGGATATTTGCGGATTTGATATCCTGAAGACTTTTTTAAGCGAAGATATGGAAAATGTCATAATCCTTGCAAAAAAACGCATATGAGAATAAAACTGGATAAAAAAGGAGGTTCTGGGTATGGGTTGCCAGAGGGATAAATTGGACCGGGCAGAAAGAAAAGGCCCTGGTATCGCTTACGGGTGCGATGAGCTTGGACGACTGAAAAGCGTACTTGTGCACACGCCTGGAAAAGAACTCACCCTGATCAACGAATCGAACTGTAAACACTGGCTTTACGATAAGGTTCCTGATATTTCCGGATATATCAAAGAGCATAGAAGTTATCAGGACCTGCTGGAATCAAACGGCGTGAGGGTCTATGAGCTTGAAGATAATGTGGAAGAAAATATAGACATGATAAGGAATATGCCAAATCTCACTTTTCTGCACGATACTGCAGTTATCACCGGAAAGGGGGCTATTCTTTCCAGAATGCGCCCGCCTGCGAGGGAAAAAGAAGAGGTTGTCGTAAAGGAAGCCCTAAATAATCTGGGAATTCCCATTCTCAGCGAATTCAACGGAGGAGAGGGTTTCTTTGAAGGTTGCCTCCTGTTCTCAAAAGAAACGGTCTTTGTAGCTGATACTGAAAGGCACACTTACCCTTTTATCCGGGAATTTATTTTGAATGTCCTGAAAGAGTTTAGTGAGGTTATTTACGTCCGAATTCCAAAAGCCAGGCGATACATGCATCCCGATACTGTCTTCAACAGAATAAGAGAAGACCTTGTCCTAGCTTATCTACCTGCAGTTGAGGAGACATGCCTGTTTACGGAAGACTCCAGAGAAAGAATCAATTTTAAAGCGTTCATGAGGGAGAAAGGCGTGGAAATTATTCCCGTTTCGGACTCCGAGCAAAGCCGTCTGGCCTGTTCTTTCGTCCCCCTTGAAAGCGGAACCATCTTTCATTATGATACTGCGCTCGATCAAAAGACCAGAAAAAACCTTGAAAGTGAAGGCGTTGAGATAATTCCTTTCCACCCGAAAGCCCTGCTTGCGGGAGGAGGAAGCCTGCGCTGCCATACGCTGAGGCTCTGCAGAAGGAAAAATTAGTTTTTATAAGAGTCAGAAAAAGGTTAAAAGGGAGTCGAGGATGATCGAGCCGGAATAGATTATGAGTGAAACGTGGTAAAGGAAAAGTGCAAACAGACCCGCACTCTGACTTTTTTCTCTGACAAGCTTATAGTTTGCAAACCCGAGTACCAGAAAGCCTGAAAAAAAAACCATAAATTGCAATATCTTCAAGCTGTTTTAAAAAAAGAAATGCTGTGAAGTAGTGAACCAGTGTAAACCCCGAAATCCAGAGTAGGGTCCCTTCAGTGCCATAAAGCATAGGAATCGATTTAATTCCCCTGGCCCTGTCATTTTCCGTATCAATGAAATCGTTGACGGCAAGATGTGCAAGAGTCCAGGGATAGAAAAAAAGCAGGTAGAGAAACACAGACGTATCAGGTAGCCCGTAACAAAGATATCCCGCTACCGGAAAAAGAGTGAAGTCCATCCTTCCTGCAAGCTGGGCAATGGGAAAATTCTGGTTTTTTCTTTTGATCTGATAGAAATATTCAAGAATACATGATGAAAGCATTGTGAGAAATACGTAAAAAGAATTGGGATAAGGCAAAGTAAACATTACCAGTCACGTGAGCCCGGAAAGCAGTAAAAACACTGTCAGGGCAAAGTTAGGGGAAATCCTTCCGGATGGGAGCGGCCGGCTTTTAAAGGGCCTCCAGTAAGCCGTAAGTGAACCCTCTATATCGAGCCTGTCCCTTTTTCTGTCAACGTAATCATTGAGTACAAGCCCGCCTTCAAACCCGAAAAGCCCGATCAGGACGGCTTTGAATGTTACAGACTAGGAAAAAGCCCCATAGTTATTAAAAGCAAGTGCAAGACCGGAGAAGAACAGCAAAATCCATACAAGAAAAAAATGAGCTCTTGTCAGATCTACCAAGGCTTTAATGGTCTCTTTCGTCCCCTCAACCCCGAATAATATAAAAGACAATTATATGCTTATACTTTTTGTAAAGAGAAATAAGAAACTAATAGCAGTTAGCTCAGAGAAGCTACTGGTATAGTGGAATATA
>NZ_JAVKPK010000115.1:0-4478 GCF_031461075.1 Methanosarcina baikalica
TAAGGATTTTTGGAGTGATCTTCGCAACCTGGTTATTCGTTACCAGGATTTTTTACTGGATTCTGGAACATTATTTACTGTAGCAAGCGGTGTTTTACTTATAATAGCAATAGCTGTTTATCCGCAAAACATATTGTCAGATCACAATGCGGGTGAAGGCAACTGGTTATATTTGTTGTCTGCATTGGTTGGATCGTCATTTATTTGGTGGTCTGCTTACCAAGGAATTAAAGAAAGAGATTTCACTGCTGATATTCCTGTTACTATTGCAACAATTGCTGCTATTGCTATCGGGCAATATTCAGCGGCTGCTGTCGTAGCCGTGCTTTTGCTTCTGGGGGGCATGCTGGAGGAACTGGTCTCGGCGAGAGCAGGAAAGGCTCTTGAATCTCTTGCAAAATTATTGCCCGATAGAGTCACTGTCAGGCGCAATGGACATGACATTGTAGTGCCGCTTGAAGATGTCTGCATAGGGGATACAATCCTAGTCAAATCAGGAGAACATATTGCTGTTGACGGAAATGTTCTTTCAGGCACTGCTTCAGTAAATCAGGCTGCTATTACCGGAGAAAGTCTCCCTGTTGAGAAACAATCTGGAGATACAGTTTTTGCAGGCACTCTCAACGAAGTAGGTGCAATGGAAATATTGGCCACTAAAGTTGGAAATGAGACTACCCTAGGACAAATCCATCGTTTGATTGAGGAAGCTCAGACACAGAAGCCAAAAATAGAACGGCTTTTGAATCAGCATGCCAAGGTTTACACGCCTACTGCGATTGTTTTAGGTGGTTTGCTCTGGTGGTGGAGTGGTGACATGATGCGAGCAATAACCATGCTAATTGTATTCTGTCCATGCGTAATGGTACTCGCTACTCCTACAGCATTGGTAGCTTCGGTTGGTAACGCAGCGTTAAGAGGTAATCTAATTAAAAAAGGAGCTACTGTAGAATCCATGGCAAAGATAGACACCGTTATTTTTGATAAAACCGGGACATTAACCTACGGTGAACCAGAGCTTGCCAGCATCATACCATTAAAAAATAATAATGTTGAGGACTTATTGTTATTAGCTGCTATCGCAGAAAAATTCAGCGAGCATCCTCTTGGAAAAGCCATTGTCAAAGCTGCGGAAGAAAAGGGATTCTCAGTCCTTGACCCCGAATCTTTTGAATCTATATCAGGAGTTGGCATAAGAGTTAAAACTGGAGGAAAAAACATCTTTATAGGCCGCTCTAAACAGGTATCCGGATTGAATATGTCATGTTCTCATGAAGCTGAAGAAAATATTGAAAAACAATCTCAATTGGGCCGTAATGTAGTTATGATAGGGATTGAGAATGAAGTTGCAGGACTACTAACATTTGAGGATAAAATTAGACCGGAGTCAAAAAAATCTATAGAGAACCTCCACAAACTCGGAATAAAGACAATAATGGTCACCGGTGACAGCAAAGTTGTAGCGGAAAGGATAGCTAAGGTCCTGGATATAAATGAAGTTTATGCCGAAGTAATGCCTCAAGAAAAGGTCGAAATTGTAAAGCGTCTACAGTTGGAAGGCCATAAAATAATCTTCGTCGGCGATGGCGTTAATGATGGTCCGGCACTTGTCACTGCTGATGTAGGGATAGCAATGGGACTTACAGGAACAGATGTGGCAATAGAGACAGCAGAAGTCGGACTATTATCAGACGACCTCTCAAAAATTTCATACCTTATAAGCATCTCTAAGAAGGCTATAAATACTATCTGGCAAAACGTTGCTTTTTCACTTAGCATACTCTCACTGGCAGTTATATTGACTATACCGGGCATATTAACACCAGTAACAGGAGCATTATTACATGAACTATCATCGATTCCAGTGATAATGAATTCCGCAAGACTGATTACTTATAAACCTGAAGATTGAGAATGAGCACAGATCTTCTCAAATATATTTTTGGTTTTGTAGAAGTCTTACCAAGTCGATAGAGATAATTATATTCAACAATTGAAATTCACTATATAGATAAAGCCCTAAATAGCTTGAATTTACATAATATTGGACTTCTACAAAACCGACACTTGTATCCAACATCCCGCATAAGATCACGAAGTGCTACAGCTTTTTCAATGTGGGAATACTAAAACAGGCATTGAATTTGCCGAAGTCCAGAATAAGAACACCATGTAACATACTTGAAAAATTTTCTAGAAACCTCGCTACAAGACTTGAAGCTATGTCTTGAGTATTTGGACCATCCTCCTGCTCATTGGGGAATAGAAGGAACCACGCATAGCTATTTTTTACCCTGCATTCGACAGGTCGACATTTAATTTTTAATTTTTGATGATGGCGATTTTGAAATGATGCTCCCTTATTGTGTGCAGTCGTTAGGTTTACATATGACCAATTATTAATTTTTCATACAAAACTTCAATGAAAAAATGATTCAGTACTTATATATGTCGTGGGAGTTGAGCCACACGTTAACCAACTTTAAACCTAACACATAGTTAGTTAATATTCAAAAACGGCATCTGAAAAAATATTATAATTTATAATGTCGACCTGCCGAAAGCAGGTTTTAAGCCTAGTATCCTGAAAACTTAATTATAGGGCATTAATATTTAAAAAAGACCTCCTTCGCAGTCCTTTTCTTAATTACGACAACTCATAACTAAATTTCCTAGACACTAGATTTCAACTAATCCATATGAAATTTAGAATTATATATCCCCAAATCGTAATTTGCCAGTAAATAAGTGAACGTAAGGATATTCTCCAATGAATTGCAGATTAGTTATTGAGAAATATTTGGAGTTCGACTCTATAGAAACCCTCTTAAATAAAAAATCTCCATTAATTTTAACTGAGTGGAGTAATATATTTTTGATTATTTGTTTTCAGCGACTTGAAGTTGATTTATAGTCATTTACGCAAAGAATTACACTTTAAATTGAACTGACCCATTTCCCATTCCGAGATATTGTGTTTTAATTCATGATGAGATTTCAAGTGTAAGTAGTTGCGCTCAAGACTATAGAATGGTTTTATACAAAGACCAGGCAAACTATTTTTCACGACAACAACGGAGCGAAATAAGGAGACTAATAAACCTCAGTGGAAGTTTTGGTAATCCAAAAAATATATTTATAATGTACACAGTGTTTATATTCTGGGCTAATATGAGACTTCACTGGATTGACGCTTTAAAAGGAATAGGAATTATGCTTGTAGTATTTGCGCACCACAGCTTGCCGGTAGCGCTTGATACTTACATATTTTCTTTTCACATGCCGCTCTTCTTTTTCATTTCCGGATTCCTGTTTGACTTCGGGAAATATACAGGATCAGCTACAAATTTTGTAAAGGGAAGATTAAGGTCTCTTATTGTACCTTACTTCTGTTTTGCACTGCTGACCTGTCTGTTTTACTTTTTACTGGATACGAGATTCCAGCCAGGAGTCACAAATATTGAGTTTTTTGAAGCCAGTGCTCTTTACGGCATCTATTCCATCCTGTACGCGCTGGGCCCCCTTGTCTCTTATAATCCCCCTCTCTGGTTCCTGACCTGTCTTTTCGTAACCGAGCTTCTCTTTTATGGATTTGCAAAAAAGTATTACGGGGAACCTGGCAAGTTTGTACTCTTGCTTACTGCATCCGGAATTCTCGGGTACCTTTATTCGGTTTACGTGCCTTTCAGGCTGCCCTGGAACATTGATGTAGCGCTTGCAGCTGTGGTCTTTTACGGAGCTGGCAATCTCTTTAGAAAATTCACTGAGTCTGAAACAGGTCAAGGACCAGGTTTTAGCCGTGAGTCAAGCTCGAGGGTAGGAGAAGGCCTTTTCAGGCGTGACAACTTTTTACCTGGGCTTCTTATACTTGTGAATCTTTTTTATCTTGGGTACTTACTGAAGTTTCCAACAGCAGATAAAGTTAACATGAACGTCCTTAAATATGGGGGCTTTTTTTCGTTTTACTTCTTTGCTTTTTCAGGGGCACTTGCCTTTGTTTATCTTTTCAAAAAAATAGGGAGTTCAAAGGTGCTTGAATATTACGGAAAAAATAGCCTTATCGTGCTTGCGCTTCATTTCCCTTTAAAGGATGTCCTGACAAAACTAGCACTTATGAGTTTCGGAGTCGAGCTTGAGTATTTCTATTACAATACCGCTTTTGCCCTTAGCTTAACGGTGCTGAACCTTCTTTGCCTGGTGCCTGTAATCTTTGTCATCAACAATTATTTTCCCTTCCTCTCAGGAAAAAAGGGCTCTTCTGCGGAGTTTGAAAGCTTAAAAGCTCATTTCAGGAAGCCTGTAAATTAATAGAGCTGATCCTCCGATCAATCCAGAAAAATAGCAGATTAAATATTAAGCTCCTGCCGGAGAACGTGGAAAATAATAAATAGGAATGGAATTTCCGGTACGAGTGTCCGGAAAATTAGTTAAAGTAAAGCAGAAGTAAGAAGGCATGATACAAATAAGCCTTAAAATAAATT
>NZ_JAVKPK010000116.1:0-4368 GCF_031461075.1 Methanosarcina baikalica
CCGGGTTATCGGAACAGCTTCGCTGTCATTTTTCGGATCCAGCTCATCAGAATCAACAGTTGCTGTATTGTTGATGAAACCATCCTCGCCACCATTACTGTTTAGGTCCTCCTGACTAACAGTGTAGGTTCCGGTGAAGGTCCAGTTCTCTCCAACATTCAAGATTCCTGATGGAGAATTGTCTCCAGCTGGACCTGTGATATTTCCAAGCAGAGGATCAGTGACATTTACATTTGTAAGATCAATGTTTCCAGTATTGTTTACGTTAATCTGGTAACTGATTATATTGCCAGCTGATGTTATATTTGCTGAAGCTCCATGTCCTGCAACATCTGTAACGATTTTGTCAATAGTGTAATCAGGACTCTGGATTATCGGAGCAGCTTCACTGTCACTTTTCGGATCCAGCTGATCAGAATCAACAGTTGCTGTATTGTTGATGAAACCATCCCCACCACCTTTACTGTTTAGATCTGCTTGAGTGGCAGCGTAAGTTCCGGTATAGATCCAGTTCTCTCCTACATTAAGGATTTCGAGAGGTGCATCATCTCCGGTTTTTCCTGTAAGGTTAATTAGAGAATCAGTAACGACTATATTGGAGAGGTCAACGTTTCCAACATTACTTATTTTAATTTGATAACTTATGGGGTCCCCAGCTTTTCTTACATTTGCTGAAGGCCCTTTTCCAGCAACATCAGTAATGGTTTTGTCAATAGTGTAAGCCGGTATTATCATGGATGCTGCAGCAGTTTTTGATTTTGGATCCAGCTCATCACAGTCAACGATTGCCGTATTTTCAATTAATCCACTCCCTCCACCATTGCTACTTATGTCTAACGGGGTTACCGTGTAATTCCCAATGTAAGTCCAGGTCTCTAATACCTCCAGAACTCCATCATGGTTCAGGGACTCTACTGGATCTTTTAGGGGAATCAGGGAGTCAGTAACGCTTGCATTTGTCAGGGCAATGTTTCCAGCATTACTCACTCTAATTTGGTACCTTATGACATCTCCTGCTTTTGTTACGTTTCCTGATGGTCCTTTTCCTGAAACATCTGTAATGATTTTGTCAATGATATAAGCAGGTATTTCTATTGGTACTTCAGCAGTGTGTGACTTTGGATTCAGTTCATCACAGTCAACAGTTACCGTATTATCAATTAATCCGTCCCCTCCTCCATTGCTGCTTATGTCTTCCTTAGTTACCGTGTAATTCCCAGAGTAAGTCCAGATTTCGGATGTCTGCAGAATTTTATCAGCATTCACGGACTCTGCTGGTCCTATCAGGTTAACCAGGGGGTCAGCAACGCTTATATTTGTAAGCTCAACGTTTCCAACATTACTCACTTGAATCTGATAAGTAATGAGATCCCCAGCTTTACTTACATGTCCTAATGGCCCTCTTCCTGCAACATCAAGAACAACTTTGTCTATGATGTAAGCCGGTATTCCTATTGGTGCTTCAATAGTGCTTGACTTTGGATCAAGCTCATTACAATCAACGGTTGCCGTATTTTCAATTAATTGATCCCCTCCGCCATTACTGTCTATGTCTTCCTGCGTTACCGTGTAATTCCCAGTGTAAGTCCAGGTTTCTAATACCTTCAGAATTCCATCAGCAATCAGAGACTCTGTAGGCCCTGTAAGATTGATCAAAGTGTCAGTAACGCTTACATTTGTCAGGTCAGTATTTCCAACATTCCTCACTTGAATATTATAAGTAATTACGTCCCCAGCTTTTGTTACATTTCCTGCCGGTCCTTTTCCAGCAACATCAGTAAAAGTTTTGCGAATGACATAAGCCGGTATTCCTTTTAGTGACACTTCAACATAGTCTGACTTTGGACCCAGTTCATCACAATCAACAGTCGCTGTATTTGAAATTACTTTTGTCCCTCCGGCATTACTGTTTATTTCTTCCTGAGTTACCGTGTAATTCCCAGTGTAGTTCCAGGATTCTCCTATGTTCAGGATTCCAGGGGAAGAATTATCTCCGCTTGGTCCTGTCAGGTGAATCCGGGTGTCAGTAACGCTTAAATTTGTCAGGTCAGTATTCCCAACATTCCTCACTTGAATATTATAAGTAATTACGTCCCCAGCTTTTGATACATTTGCTGAAGGTCCTCTTCCTGCAACATCAATAACAGTTTTGTCAATGATGTAAACCGGTATTCCTGTTAAGGGTACTTCAACATAGTCTGACTTTGGGCCCAGTTCATCACAGTCAACAGTTGCCGTATTTGTAATTAATTTGTTCCCGCCACCATTACTGTTTATTTCTGCCTGAGTAACAGTGTAATTCCCAGTGTAAACCCAGGTTTCTCTTACCTCCATAACTCCATTAGAATTAAGAGACTCAAATGGGCCTATCAAATTAATAAGAGAATCATTAACGTTTACATTTGTCAGATTAACGTTTCCTGTATTATTCACGTCAACCTCGTAAGTAATGACATCTCCTGCTGCTGTTATATTTCCTTCCGGTCCTCTTCCTGCAACATCTATGATTTTTTTGTCAATGATGTAAACCGGATTAGGTAAAACCGGTAAAACGTTCGTTGGCTGGTAGTAAGTATTGTTAGTTATGTTGGAATCGCCAGTAATAGCAGTCAATGAAACGTCATTGCACAGGTCAAACACTGTAGGTCGAAGACCTGCAGTACCATTCTCCGAGTTAGTAGATGGGTCTGTAGATGTCGGTGCTGTATTGGAAATCAAAGCGACTATAGTTATTTTCATTGATTGAAGGGGGTTCAATGCACCAACATCGAAGGTTACATTATTCCCGCTAACTGTGTACGGGGCACCGATGGCTGAAACAAAAGATGTATTGTTATCGAGCTTATCTGTGACCACAACCCCATTTGCAACAGTGTCAGGGTTATTGTTCGTTACCACCAGATCATAAGTAAGATTTTGCCCCGTGATCACAGGATCAGGAATGTCGGTCTTCATAACTGAAATATCGGCAATGTTTGAGGCGAACTCTTCTACTCTTAAAAGGGGAACGATCTGTGTTCCGACATTGATTGCGTCGCCACTGGCAGTATTTGAGCTTTCCAACTTTGTTCGCACATTGCCTGAGGGACTAGCTGGGAGTCTCGACTTGAGGACAACCCAAATCTCAACAACTGCCCGATCACCATCATCGAGGCCTGATATACTGAATGTACCCTCAATCTGCTGGGAATTTCCGCTGCCTATGAGGTTCGAAGTGTAACTATCTACTTTAGCATTATTTCCCTGATCTATTGTACGGGCATCTGCGGTATCAACGAAAGCGGCGTACACCATATAAGTCGGATCGTATCCGAAGTCATCACCCGATGTTGTGTTGGTGTCGAAACTGGTTGTGAACTCGATCATCCCGTTCTCAGGAGATGTACTACCGCCGACTTCTATCACTATCTCAAACGGCACTATCTGGCCAAGAGCAATATCATGAGGTGCAAGAGATGTCACCGTGTCAAGATCAGAAGAAGTAGGACCATATGCCACAGCATTAGCAAGAGGATCTGCATACCTCCCGGCAAGTCCGGGAGAAGGAAGTGATGCCGGTGTCAGCCTCGCATAAGTCGGCAAATAAGGAGCGTTGTTTATCTTAGGATCGGCGGCATACCATTTCAAGTTATAAGCATTGCGTCCAGCCTGAGCTTCAAAAGGTACTACACTCATTAAGACGGTCATGCTCAAAATTAGTATCAACATTACCGATATCATGGGCTTGAGCCGAGGTATACCGAAATGCAAATGAGTGTTTTTAGATTTGTTCCTCAGTGCGGTGGCATTACTCTTGTATGGTACTAAAGATGTTAATACAGTTATTATAAAAGCGAGATTTGCTTTATTTGTGTTCATTTGTTCTATACCTCTGTTTCCATCCCATGAATTTGAACCATATTGCGGGAGTGAATTTAAAAAATCAATATTTTTAGGAAAGCCGACCACAAAATTCAATATTTGTTTTTTGAATTAACATTTTAAATAATAATTCAAAGTTGTGATCATGTAAAAATAAATCATGATCTTGTGGGAATAAAACGGGTTTAGAGATCGGCTGCGAACATTGTAACAGTTAAACTGTTATAACTTTCATATAGAGTTACTCGCTATATAACTATATAAATTTATTTAGTGGCTTGGATTAATATAATATTGATGGCAAAATATCAGGGGTGGAAGAACCTTTAGTAATATCTGCATAACGTTAGGTCATTGAACAGATATGGAAAGAAACGAATCAAAAAAGTAATATTCTGAAGTGTACTATTCTGAAGTGGGTTCCGTTGCAAAAAATATCTGCTAAGGATAATAATAAAATAAAAAGGAAAATCAAAGGTAGTGACATGCTATCTAATTCCTTTAAAT
>NZ_JAVKPK010000117.1:0-4248 GCF_031461075.1 Methanosarcina baikalica
ATTTGAATCTTCTGACATATTTGTAAAAACAAATCAACATCTATAGTTTAGAGGCTAAATACTGAAACTGTGGTTCTGTTGCAAAAAATCAGAATATAGAAGTAAAAATTTAGTTTCAAGGCAAAGAACATAAAAAGACAGAATATTCCTAAGATAACATCCAGATTTAGACAGCTATTCCAAATAACTTGTTTATAAAATTGACTTCACCAAGAACACATCGATTTAAAACACCAACTTGTCCTTTTTTAATCATATTCATAGCTTCAATTCCTTTTAAAGTCTTATTCGCAGTTTGAAAAGATTGAAATCCTAACATTGGATTAACGATTCGCTTTATAGATCTATGATCTTGTTCTATAATGTTATTTAAATGCTTAATCTGTCTAATGCCTACGTTTTTAGGTAGTATTTTATCATTTTTCAGTTTATCTATAGCAGGTGGATAAGCTGGATTCTTATCAACGGTTATTACTCTTGGAATTTGATTATGATTAGAACTCAAAGCTTTATTAAAGAATCTCTTCGCTGCTTTTTTTATTACGTTTTGCACTTAACATGAAATCAATTGTGTCACCATTTGAGTCAACTGCTCGGTAAAAATATTTCCATTTACCTTTTACTTTGATATAGGTTTCATCAACTCTCCACGAATCATTTGTTAGTCTTAAATGTCTTCTTATCTTCTTTTCGATTTCAGGAGAATATTGATGTACCCATCTCATTATGGTACTGTGATCAACTTGAATTCCTCTTTCTATCATCATTTCCTTTAAATTTCGATAGCTCAATGGGTATTTTAAGTACCATCTTACATTCAATAAGATAATTTCACCTACAAAGTGTTTCCATTTAAAGGAATTAGATGACATATTACTACTTTTTATTTCCTTTTTATTTTATTATGTCCCTAGCAGATATTTTTTGCAACGGAACCAGATTTTTTGCACCAGAACCCTGTTTTGGAAATCGTTTATATAGTGGTGACTATGACAGCGAATATGGCGGCGACTGCTACACATACTATGAAGATTATGAGAAGTAATTTAGTAATTTCTATGAGAGCATTTGTCATGCTTTCAGTGTTTTCATTATTGTCTGAAATTGACACTTCAAAAACGAAAATTAAACTTTTGATTAATAACTCTTCCGGTTTTCTTTCATATCATACTGGTAAATAGAAGGTGTTTACTGAGTTTATTTGCTTGTATTTTGCATTCTCGAGTCTTAAATTATGGTTCTGGTGCAAAAAATCTGGCTTTTTTACAAAATTAGTGAAAAACATCACAATTGAGAAATTTAATCATTTTCATTAGACAAAAATGATACATAAAGGTGATATAGTGTCAAATTACAGAAATATTATTTTTGCAACGGAACCGTATCTTTTCTATTGTCTTTTTGGGATATTTTCAACTAATGTAAGTGCCAGAAAGGCAAGAAAAATCCTAAGTTTCGAGCTGATTTGTTTGCTCAAAGAAAATTTTCGATATCGGCTGATTAGAACTATGCGAATTAGTAAAAGTTCATTCCAAAGACTATGATACGCATTTTTTAAAATCGACGTCTTTTAAAGCATTTTCAAAAATGGGTATATTTTTTCCTTCTATGAGTGGGTATCAAACATAAAAAAAGTATTAGAAACACATAGGCAGATGATAAAATGATATGAGGACTTGAGAAAGCAGATAGACTTAATAAGTGACAAATTAGGCAAGAAGGACGACCAGCTTACACAGCTGAATGAAATCACACAAAAGCAAGCTGTTCATATTCAGAGCTTAATTCAGGAAACAAGTAAGTTAAATATGAAACTCTTGCCGGAGAGCACTGAGAGTAATAAACCATGGTGGAAATTTTGGTGAAAAATGGGTACTATTCATTACTTATAGATTTACATGTTTTTTCTGAAGTTTTTGCAACGGAACATAATTATGCTTATCATGCATGTATTCTGAATATGTAAGATATTCGGACGCCAATTGTATCAAAAATACCTTTCCTGATCTCACCTACTATGTTCTTCTCATTTTCGTCCAAAATATTCGCATACTGAATGATTGCAAAGTACAGAATGATAAAAGCTGCATATTCCCAGTTTGCTCCAGTTAGCATAAGTGCCTTTCTGGCTGCGAGCATAACCCAAACTATGAAGATGTTGATAAGAGTTAGTCTTCTGTACATTGAGGTGAAAGGATGCATATTCTGATTTTTCCATACTTTAAAGGTCATGAAGACTTCATTTGCTGAAAACGATACGGAATATGCAATTGCTGCTCCTAATATTCCATATTGAGGTATAAGTAAGAAGTTGAGAAGAACGTTCATTCCTGCACTGGCTATCGAACACTTCATAAGTAGGTCAGAATTTCCGGATGCCATTAAAGTGTGGTAATTAACCCCGAAGTATGAGTTTGCTAAAGCTCCTAGGGCTAGAATTCGAAGGACCATAGCTCCACTTGCGTAATCTGCTCCGTAGATATTCGTAAGAAGATACTCTGGATACACAAAAATCAATACAAAGATTGGAAATGTGAGCAAGAAGCACCATTTGGTCATTATCTGGTAGATAGGCCCTACTAATTCGGTTTTGTTTTCCCCCCAGAGCTTTGACACTACAGGAACATATACAAAACCCATAGGACTGACTATTATGGCCAAAAAACCTACCAGAGGAGATACTACATTATATGCTCCTACCACCTCAGCTGACTTGAAATAGCCAAGCATTATAGTAGCTGTCCAGGTCATAAAATTTATCAGAGTCGAAGTTATCAGAATAGGAAAAGAATATCTGAATAATTCTTTTGTAGGTTCGCTAAATTTAAATTTTAATTTCGGTTCAAATGGGGGCTTTTTAATAAAGTAAACTGACATTACACCAAATGTGAATATAATGGAAAGCAAATCCATAAACACTATTCCATGAAAGGATAAACCGAAGTGCACGGCAGCTAAAGAAAATAATAGCAGAGACAGAGGCCTTAAGAGTTTATTGAAGTACATATTTACATTCGTACGATCGAACCCCCTGTAAACTCCTACTGCGACATTCAAAAGAATGGTTGCAGGAATCGTAAATATCATAATTTTGATAACGGCCGAAATTTCTCCCTGTGTATCAAATCCATTTCCTGTCAGATGCTCGAATAACGCCGGAGAGGCTATCATGGCAATTGCAGATGCAGACAGACCCATAACTGTTGCTGATGTAATTAATTCATTAATTTTGTGATCTTCATTTCTACCTCTGAAGTATGCAATGTATCTTGCCACTCCATCACCAAGCCCTAGAGTTGCAATAACTCCTGTGATCGATATAACTGTAAGGGCAAAGGAATATATACCGAAATCACCAGGAGAAAGATATGATGTGAGAACTCTTTTAACATTAATATCGAAGAGTAATCCAATTAAGGTCCCTGCTAATATTACACCAGAGCCTGTCACAATCCGATTGACCGATTTATTAACTGACACATTAGCACCTTTTACGTGTTTTTCATTGTAATTTCTCCATAGTCTCCACTCCACCATGTGTTTTCCAAGAGTCTGGTGTACTTTCCACTTTTGCAAAAATTTTGGTAGTCTCTATAAGGCCTGTTATCAGGAACTAATTTTTTATTCTGAAATGCTTAATATAGATTGGAAATTTATTCCATAAATAGTCATCTACCAGGATTTGCAGTGCATGAAATAAAATTTTCGTCATATAGGTCGATTGGTGAACGTTGGCAGACCTTTCACCAATCGACATATCTCTTTTCTGAGGATCGTTTTTGCTTAAAAATGTGTGATGTTGATTTTCACTTCGTGAATGCACAGATTCAAACTCCAGGATATAGCCAGGTCCAGGCCTCTCAGGATCCGAGTTATAACCGTGCTCTTCTACTAGGTTCCGGCCTGCAGGAAATGACAGCAACATTTCCCTAAATTTTACTATTTATCTGCTTTTTAGGCTTCTTTCCTGCAGTTTTCCATAACTTTTTCAAGGATTATAGCAATGTTTTATTCTGCATCATATAGGAATATGTGGTATTTGACCGACAACCGCCTATCAAATGCAAAAAAACATAGAGAAACACATAGGCAGTTTTAATATATGCCTTATGTTATCGTTTTTGATACGTTTTAAAGTATGTCAGAATAGAATTATAAAAACTCATTTAAAATAGTCGGTAAATTTGACTAATAGTCGCCATATTTCTTAGACATACCTGCATTTTGCAGGCAATTAGGAGACAATTA
>NZ_JAVKPK010000118.1:0-4142 GCF_031461075.1 Methanosarcina baikalica
CTGGAAAGGCCGGCCTCCTTGGTTGGCCGGTGAGAGCGCTGGTACCCATAAAAAACTAAAAACTCTTCAACGCACTGAAGAGCTAACTAAAAACGATCAAAAAGGATTGGAATGAAAATATTTACTTAGAAAGATCCCTGGTTTTCACAAACAGCCATCCTTTTTATGCGTCTGCTCGGCGCTAAAGATATCAAAGACTTGAATCTGCTTTTTATCTTTGTCAATTCTGGAGGATTCGATAGCTTTGTACATTTAAACAATATGCTGAATCCTACTATCCCTTTGATTTCTTTTCTGCAGCCACCGCACCTTGAAATAAGTTGCTTAACTCTTGAAGTATTCTTCCTCAAAAACTTTATTACAGAAAGATCTTAAGAGAAAGCAATTCATTTTATAATCATACTATTATAATGTATTATCAACCGGGGTATCACGGCTATTAATGCAGACAATTGTCTTATTTTTTCGGCTTACACTTCTTTAAAGGGCGCTATGTCTCTTGAAAGAGTGATATAGCTGTGATTATTCTCCAGGATTAAAAAAGCATTTTAGAACAGGAGGAGTACCATGAAATCAAGCACCGAAGATCAAGTGGAAGGTAAGCTTCACAAAGCAAAGGGTGAGATTAAGGAGACCGCAGGGAAACTGATCAAGGATCCAGATTTGGAAACCGAAGGTAGAGTTGAACAGACGGAAGGTAAGATACAAGAAAAGAAAGGTCAAATCAAAAAAGTGTTTGATAAGTAAAAGAGCGGTGTCTCGTGCGCCTGTACCCAGTCGCCTAAATTCGATAGCTCTTAATGCCCAGGGTGCGAATTTTTCCGGTTTCTGGGGAGATATAATTGTTGATTAATTAATCATATCAATAGTGCCGCTCCTGCATAAATGATATTTTGGGAGCATGACTATCTATTCTCAACCCTGGGCGACATATTTTTTGACTATGCCCGGAAGAATTGATTTACAAAGTAGACAAGGAAAGAGCCTGTTCCCTCCTATATTCGGATTGAACCCCGGATGCAGGTTTAAGGGCTCTTTCCGCAATTTCTTTTTCTTATTCGTCCAGATATGGGACAATGAATGGAATCGTTAGGCGAAAGTTTTAGGGAGGGCAGTTCACACTATTTATGTATATATTGTATCGAGCTCGTCGATATAATGGGGTACAATCCCTTAAGTGGACAGTAAATTAGATCAGTATACTAAATTAGTAAACTGAATTACTAAATTTATTAGTAAATTTAGTATTCAGTATATTAGCTCAGTTCAGTATGTGTTGGATCAGAATTCAACCTTCGGGACTTCCCTTTCTGCTTGCACGGTTTCAAATAACTCTTTCTTCTGGAATCCCATTAAAGATGCAACAATATTTTTTGGGATTGTCTGAATACTGATGTTATATTTCATAACGGTATCATTATAAAATTGTCTTGCATAGGCAATTTTGTTTTCGGTCTCCATGAGGTCTTTCTGGAGCTGTATAAAGTTCTGATTGGCTTTCAGGTCAGGATAGTTTTCTGCAACTGCAAAAAGGGATTTCAGGGTGGAGGAAAGGTAATTGGAGGCTTCCGCCGTTTCATTTACATTATTTGCAGACATTACTGCAGCCCTGGCTTTTGTAATGTTTTCGAAAAGGTTTTTTTCGTGTTTTGCATACCCTTTCACTGTTTCTATCAGGTTGGGGATAAGGTCATAGCGCCTTTTTAGCTGGACTTCTATCTGCGCCCACGCATTTTCTACCCTGTTTCGCTGCTTGATAAGGTCATTGTAAATTATAACGAAAATCAAACCTAAGATTATTGCTACTATTACCAGAATTTCTACTATCACATAGATCACCTTCTATTTATCCAAAATACTTTATCTCGCACCGCCGCCGCCGCCACCAGCGCCGCCACCTACTCCGCCTACCCCGCCGCCTCCGGATGGAGCGGATGACGAATAGGCATTCCCAAAACCGGAATCAAATTGAGCATAACTGTGGTGTATAAGATAGAAGCTACTCCCTTGAAGCTGTTCAGATGGAACTACCAGAGACATATTGTGGAGGACTTCCTTTGCGACTCCCAGGGAAGTTGCATACACAAGATAACGATCCCAGATCTTTATCGATTCCGGAGGATGCTCTTTGAGAGCAGAAAAGTCTGTGAGATATTTTTTAAAATTATCCCAGCGTTTATAGTAGAGTTTTCCCTCAGGGGTCCAGCGACCAAGTATCTTTTCGAAGGTTGAGGAGAAAATCAGCATAACGATCCCAAAAGCAAGGATGAGAATAATCAGCATATTCAGATTTGCAGCTAAGGGAAACTCTTCTGAAGGGAGATATTTCGAGAATGCAACTAAATAAATAAATGCTGCTATTGAAATGGCTAAAGAAAATATACTCATATACGTGTTTCCTGTGGATCGAAAGAGTTTATCAACCGTAATATGTACTTTGACTTTTTTATTCCAGGCAGTGATAAATTCATAGAAATCAGTTCCTTTTCCAAGCTCTTTTTTCAGTTCATTCCAGGAGATTTTACTTTTTGAAGCATGGCTTTTTAACAAATTAAATACATCTTTTTCAAAATCATCCAGTTCACGTATATTTCCTTTAACTTCCGAATAAGTATCGAGGTCGATAATTTCGATTACAATATCTTCAGAATCGGATTTGAACAGACCGAATGCTTTACTTTCTTCTGATTTTACAGTATGTAGAGAAATATAACCACGGTTAACAAGATCCATAACCGTAGCTGTAAAGCCTTCCATTGTGGGAATTCCCATTTTCCCCCGCATGATGGCATTGACGACTGCAGCTTTGGAATCTGTAGGCGGCTCTCTCTCATAGATCGCTTCATAATCTATTTTTGGTTCTCTTCCATATCGGAAGTATATAGCGAAAGGAAATACCAGAGCCAGGAACGCAAATAAGAGTGTCAGATTATAGAGGTTCTTTAAGATCAAGCCTCTATGTTGGTATTCATTCTCAATAGCTAATATTTGTTCAAGCCCTTTTTCATCATCCACCTGAACCAGGCTGGAATTGGGAGATGTTATTCTTGGAAAAACCACTCTGATTTCATACCATTTATTAGAGGGAATCTCCGTTGTCTTTAAATTAAGGGCGTTCTGTTTCACATTCGCATCCTGTGTATAGCCTGTCGGGTGGATCCAGTACTGGATCTCACTTTCATTTTTCACAGGAAGTGTAATGCTCCCCTTTAAGCTTCCAAGAGGTTTCTCCCATTCTTCACCCCAGAGTTTATAGTGGAGTTCGGAAACATCGCTATGGACTTTGACTGCACCATAATGATCGTAGGAAATAAAAAAAGTCACTTTTTCAGGGGTGGGGTTCGGAAGCGAGCCTACAAGCTCGTATCCTTCGGAAGTCGGATTAACACTGAATTTACATGCTTCATCTGAGCAATATCCTTTGATATTCTGGATGGATTCTTCGGGCGACACCTTGAGTGTTCTAAAAACTTCATTATAATTTCCTTCAAATATGTAGGAAATAGATTCTTCAACGTGGACTAAGCCGCTGGGATCGATAGTTATATTCGTTGTAGCTCCTTCCAGTGTGTAGTCTCTTGCACTGGCTGAGGGTGTCAGGCAGAGAAGAACCAGCAGAAGAACAACTATTTTCAATGCTATATAACCTATATTTGCTTCTTTGGCAGGTTCAACAGAACCATTTGAAAGGCGCAACCAAATTCCTCCAACTCAGTATTATTTTTAAAATATTAATCTTTTTTTAGAGTCCTCTTAAGACTTAGTTCCTAACTGGCTCGCAGACGCTTATTTTTTTATAAATGCAGTATGTGTTAGGCACCTGACCTTCTATAAATTACTTATAAGTTTGGAACATTTCATTAATTGATATCTATTTCATTAACTTACTTAAAAATATATTAATTATATTTTCTTTTAAGGCTCCCTTATTTAGTTTTCAGAATTATATCAGGTATTACCTTACATTTTAAGGTAAAAAATTCCTATTTTAAAGCAGAACGTCTCTTGCAAATTAACACTCAGCATAAATAAAGTCTTTTTTAAAGTCAATTGCTTTGTGTATAAATCCTTTTTCAAAATCAGATTCTGTTAAATTAAATAGCTTTATCAGCATATGTTAAAGGGGTATATGGGCTTTATTG
>NZ_JAVKPK010000119.1:0-3599 GCF_031461075.1 Methanosarcina baikalica
ATTGTGTAGACAGAATAAATGCCGTCTTTATAATAACTCGTAAGAATAATAGTTCGAGGTAATAAAAAGATTTTGAAATATAAATTCTGATAAATAAACCTGAACTTCTTTTTATCAATCTTGTCTATTCATCTGCCTGCAGCCGGAAAGTCGATTAAATGAAAGACACCGGAGACCTGAAAACCTGTAAATTTGTCTCAGGAAAAGGAAACGTAAGGGGAAAAGGGGTAGAAAAAGAGATCAATATAAAATAGACCCATTAATATAATCCAACAAAAATAAATGCAGTTGGAAAAGATGTAGTTATTAAAAAATAAAAACGGCTTGAAAAGAAAAAAAATATAAAAAAGATATAAAAGATTGATAAAAAGTAGAAAATGAATTAAATAAATTAAAGAAAATTAAAAATTCTCGGTAATATAATCCGCCATGGACTCGAAAACCCGCAGACCATCGTCCGAGCCGAGGATCGATTCGGAAGCTCTTTCCGGATGGGGCATGAGGCCGAAGATATTTCTTGAAGTGTTTATTATTCCTGCAATATTTTCGAGAGAGCCGTTAGGGTTAGCTGCATCCGTTACTTTTCCATTTTCATCCACATACCGGAAGATAACCTGGTCGTTTTCGTCAAGTTCTGCCAGGGTTTTCTCTTCGGCATAGAACTTCCCTTCCATATGGGCTATAGGCATCCTGATAAGCTCACCTTTTCTGAACTTCGAGGTAAAAGGCGTATCAGTTGTCTCTACCCTGAGGTTAGTCCACTGGCATTTGAATTTCGGGTACTCGTTGGTTGTCAGGGCCCCTTCAAGGACCCGGGCTTCGGTAAGGACCTGGAAGCCGTTGCAAATCCCGAGGATAGGCTTTCCTTCGGCTGCAAGTTTTTTCACTGAATCCATGATTGGAGTGCGGGCTGCAATTGCCCCTGCTCTAAGATAGTCTCCGTAGGAAAAGCCGCCAGGGACAACAACTCCGTCAAAACCCGTCAGATCTTCCTGTTTGTACCAGACAGTCTCTGCGTCCACACCCACGACATCTTTAAGGACGTGGAGAACGTCCAGGTCGCAGTTTGTGCCCCCGAACTGAATAATGGCAATTTTCATATTTTTCCCTCAGTCTTCGCATTTTCAAAAGCCTTTAGCTTTTTTAACGTTTGAATCGCTTATCCGCCGGATAGCTCAATTAAGTTCCTTGAGCTCGATTGTGTAGTTATGGACGATTGGGTTAGCGATAAGTTTCTGGCACATCTCGTCAACTTTCTGCTCTGCAACCTCTTCAGATTCGGCTTCAAGTACGATTTCATACAGCTTTGCGGTCTTTACGCTGCTGACCTGATAGCCAAGGTGTCCGAGAGCCCTTTTTGCGGTAGTGCCTTCAGGGTCAAGCATACCTGCTTTCTGTTCTATTCTAACTGTTGCCTGGTACTGCATCTTTATATGCCTCAATTTTAAATTTTCAAATTAACCGGATATCCCCGCTTTTCGGTTTCCCGAATACGAGATTAAATAAGATCTAAAGGTAAATAATAATCAGTCAGCACCATAATAATTATAAGATGCTTAAAAACGTTGCGTATATTGGAGAGCACGGATAAAAAGTTTCCTTAAAACAGCTATCTCTGTCTCCAAAACTAGCTGCACGTTGTGTCTCTGTTATCTCTATTATGCTATCTGAACCCGTGATTTATAAAACCTTACTATTATAAGAAAATATATAGATCTGGAAAGTTTAAAAAGATATATCTGGAAAGTTTAAAAAGATATAAAATGTAATCATTACAGGCCCGCAAACAACCTTTATCTAACTCGCTGCTGCCGCATCTACTACACGAACTTGATGCGGATAGGGGAGAGAAAAAAAAGCGATGAACCCCTTTACTGCCCTGAAGAGAGACCCTGTATACGCCATAGAAGGACTGCGAGAAGAAGCCCCGGATAATGTTGGGACAAAGGTCAGGACCTGAAAGTTGAAAAAGCGGACTTTTCTTTTTTAAATTAACTATTTTTACCCTTCCGAACTTTGGATACTTTCTCTTAATTGGCAAAATAATAAATAGAGATATGGTGCGTGTATACACCTACCAGAAAGAAAAAAGGAGTAAAAATGTGCGGAATAGCAGGAGTTTCCGGAGTTCTTGACACGAATATAGAAATAATACAAATGCTTGCAGCCCTGGGGCACAGGGGGCCTGATGCTTGCGGAACCTATCAGACCGGAGGACTGAGTATAGGAAACACCTTGCTTAAAATCACTGGCGATATGCCCCAGCCGCTTGTAGGAAAAGGGGCGCTCGTACTCAATGGAGAAGTATTCAATTTCGGGGAACTTGCGGCTGAATCAGGGATAATAACCGATTCTGATACTGAGGTGCTTTTTTCCCTGATAGAAACCTTAATTAGGGAAGGAGATACGCCGATAAATGCGGTTTTTTCCGTGCTTTCCAGAGTAAACGGAGATTACGCCCTGGCATATGCCCGGGATAGCGAGCTTGTACTGGCAAGAGACCCTGTGGGAGTCAAGCCTCTTTTTTATTCAATAAAAAAGGGCATAGAAAAGCCGGAAATTGCCTTTGCCTCCGAAAAAAAAGCTTTCGTTGCTTTTGGAAGAAAAATAAAACCTTTCCCTCCTGGCAGCATCATGAGTTTCAATATCCGGAGTGGAAGGCTTGAAGAAAAATTCCTTAGAATAAAGCCGCCGCAAGAAAGGATCTCAGAAGAAAGTGAAGCTGTTTCCCTCTTGAAGGCAGCCCTTGAAAAGGCTGTGGAAATACGACTTACGCAGGCTTCAGGAATTGCGTTTTCCGGGGGCATTGACAGCACCTTTTTAGCAGCCCTTGCAAAAAAAGTTAATCCGGATATTCCCCTTTATGCAGTCGGGCTTCCGGATTCCCATGATATTACTCAGGCTGGGAGTGCGGCTAAAGCTACTGGCATGACGGATTCTCTCAGATTGCACCTCCTTTCTCCTAAAGAAATCGAGGCAGCAGTTCCTCACGTAATCTATGCGACCGAATCAACGGACCCTATGAAAATTGCAATAGGGCTTCCTCTCTACATTGTTGCAAAAACTGCAAGGGAAGATGGAAAAAGGGTCCTTCTTACAGGGCAGGGCGCAGACGAACTCTTTGGTGGTTACAGCAGGCACGAGGGTTTTCTTGAGCAGGGGCCTGAAGTGCTTGACAGAGAGATATATTCAGACATTCAAAATATTTCAACAATTAACCTTGAAAGGGATGATATGGTTACTATGGCTAATTCGGTGGAACTCAGGGTGCCTTTTCTGGATAAAGAAGTAATAAGAACAGGGCTTTCAATCAGCCCTGAACTTAAAGTCTTTAAAAAAAGCGGCTCCTATACAAGAAAGTATATTCTGAGAAAGGCAGCAGAAGAAGTGCTTCCGTCGGAACTTCTCTGGAAGGAAAAGAAAGCAATGCAATATGGGACAGGAGTCCAAAAGGTGCTTGATAAGCTTGCCCGAGAAGCAGGGTTTTCAAAAAGAGAAGGAAACCATATCGAAAAGTACCTCAAACAGGTTGCTGCAGAACAGGGATTTGACTTCATATTAACTGATAAAATTAACTGATAAAATTAACTGATAAAATT